>NZ_JBIWNY010000012.1:0-259653 GCF_044767465.1 Streptomyces sp. NPDC101237
GGGGCTCTGGGACGCCCGCCACGCCCCCCCCGCGGTGGGGGGGGGGCGGGGGGGGGGGGGGGGGGGGGGGTGCGGCCGGCGCGCGGGGGGGGGGGGGGGGGGGGCCCGGGGGGCCCCCCGCGGCGGGAGTCGCGCCTCAGTGGGCGGTCAGGCGGGCGATCGCCTCGTCCACCGTCAGCTCCTCGCGCTCGCCGGACCTGCGGTCCTTGAGCTCCATGACGCCCTCGCCGGAGCGGCGGCCCGCGATCAGGATCTGCGGGACGCCGATCAGGTCGGCGTCGGCGAACTTCACGCCCGGGGAGACGCCGGCCCGGTCGTCGACCAGGACGCGCAGCCCGGCGGCGCGCAGCTTCTCCGAGACGTCCAGGGCGAGTTCGGTCTGCAGCGCCTTGCCCGCGGCCACCACGTGCACGTCGGCGGGCGCGACCTCGCGGGACCAGACGAGGCCGCGCTCGTCGGCGGTCTGCTCGGCGAGGGCGGCGACCGCGCGGGAGACGCCGATGCCGTAGGAGCCCATGGTGACGCGGACCGGCTTGCCGTGCTGGCCGAGGACGTCCAGCTTGAGCGCGTCGGCGTACTTGCGGCCCAGCTGGAAGATGTGGCCGATCTCGATCGCGCGGTCCAGGTTCAGGCCGGTGCCGCACTTCGGGCAGGGGTCGCCGTCCCGCACGACCACGACGTCGACGAACTCGTCCACCTCGAAGTCCCGCCCGGACACCACGTTCCTGGCGTGCGTGTCCGCCTTGTTGGCGCCGGTGATCCAGGCGGTGCCGGGGGCCACGCGCGGGTCGGCGACGTACTTCACCTTCTCGCCGAGGCCCTGCGGACCGACGTACCCGCGCACCAGGTCGGGACGGCCGGCGAAGTCGGTCTCGGTGACCAGTTCGACGGCGGCCGGCGCGAAGTGCGCCTCGACCTTGTCCATGTCGACCTCGCGGTCACCGGGAACGCCGACGGCCACGATCTCGCCGTCGACCTTCACCAGCAGGTTCTTCAGGGTGGCGGAGGCCGGCACGCCGAGGTGGGCGGCCAGGGTCTCGATGGTCGGGGTGTCCGGGGTCGGGATCTCCTCCAGCGCGGGCACGGCGGACCCGTCCACCGGCTTCAGCTCGTAGGTGATCGCCTCGGTGTTGGCCGCGAAGTCGCAGTTCGGGCAGTCCGCGAAGGTGTCCTCGCCGGCCTCGGCGGGGGCCAGGAACTCCTCCGACTTCGAGCCGCCCATGGCGCCCGCGGTGGCCGCGCAGATGCGGTAGTCCAGGCCGAGGCGCTCGAAGATCCGCTGGTAGGCGGCGCGGTGCAGGGCGTAGGAGTGGGCCAGGCCCTCGTCGTCGAGGTCGAAGGAGTAGGAGTCCTTCATCAGGAACTCGCGGCCGCGCAGGATGCCGGCCCGCGGGCGGGCCTCGTCCCGGTACTTGCTCTGGATCTGGTAGAGGATGACCGGCAGGTCCTTGTAGGAGGAGGCCTGGTCCTTCACCAGCAGGGTGAAGATCTCCTCGTGGGTGGGGCCGAGCAGGTAGTCGCCGCCCTTGCGGTCCTGGAGGCGGAACAGCTCGGCGCCGTACTCCTCCCAGCGGCCGGTCGCCTCGTAGGGCTCCCGGGGCAGGAGGGCCGGCAGCAGCACCTCCTGGGCGCCGATCGCGTCCATCTCCTCGCGGACGACCCGCTCGACGTTGGACAGCACCTTCAGACCGAGGGGCAGCCAGGACCAGATGCCGGCCGCGGTGCGGCGGACGTAGCCGGCGCGGACGAGCAGCTTGTGGCTGAGGACCTCGGCGTCCGCCGGGTCGTCACGCAGCGTCTTCGCCATCAACTGGGACATGCGTTGGACCGGTGCGTTCGCCATGGTTCTCGTACTCCTGCCGGGAAAGGGTGATGGCTAGGAGGTTAGCCGGGCCTGCCGGGCCGGTGGAAATCCGTTAACGGCGTCCGCTCCCGGCGCGCCGCAGCGGCAGCGGGGCGCCCATCACGGCGTACGGCTTCGGTGCGCTCGGGAAGTGGACCTGGCGGGCCAGGTCGGTGTAACCGAGCGAGTGGTAGAGGCCGCGGGCCGGGCTGTCGGTGTCGATGGCGGAGAGGATCGAACGGGGCTCGGCGGCGCCGTCGGTGATCGTCGTGATCAGCCGGCGGCCGACACCGCGGTTCTGGTGGCGGGGGTGCACGTGCAGCTCGGTGATCACGAAGGAGTCGTCGAGCCAGCCGGCGTGGCCCTCGGCGCGCAGGTAGGGCTCGACGACGGTGGACCACCAGTGGGTGCGGCTGTTCGGCATGCCGTAGACGAAGCCGACGAGCAGGCCGTCGGCGGTCGCGCCGAGCGCCCTGGCACCGGGGTACTGCATGTGGCGGACGACGATCTGGCGGCGTACGGCTACCTCGTCGGGGCCCAGGCCGAAGGCGATCGCCTGGACCGCCAGGGCCTCGTCCACGTGGGCGGAGAGATCCAGGGGGCCGATCACGAGGTCCATGGGGGGAGGGTACAGGCAGGGCTCGGCTCGCGCCCCGTCGCCCGTGGCGGGGGAACGGTCAGAACAGCACGCTCATGAAGGCGCCGACTTCCCTGAAGCCCACCCTCAGATACGTCCTGCGCGCCGCGGTGTTGAAGTCGTTGACGTACAGGCTGACCACGGGCGCCACGTCGGCGAGCGCGTAGCGCAGCACCGCCGCCATGCCGGGGGCCGCCAGCCCCATGCCCCGGTACTCCGGGGCGACCCACACGCCCTGGATCTGGCAGGCCTCGGACGTGGCCGCGCCGATCTCCGCCTTGAACACGACCCTGCCGTGCTCGTCGAGCCGGGCGAACGAGCGGCCGGAGCCGACCAGTTCGGCGACCCTCGCCTGGTAGAGGAGTCCGCCGTCGCCGGCCATCGGGGAGACGCCCACCTCCTCGGTGAACATCGCCACGCACGCCGGCATGATCGACTCCATCTCGTCCTTGCGGATGCGGCGGACGTACGGATCCGGGGCGATGTCGGCGGGCATTTCTTTGGTGACCATCAGGGGCTGGTGGGCGCGGACCTCGCGGGCCGGGCCCCAGTGCGGTTCCAGCAGGCGCCACAGCTGGGTGGTGGCCTCGCTGGGGCCGACGATCGAGGAGCAGCGGCGGCCGGCCCGGCGTGCGCGGTCGGCGAAGGCGCGCACCGCGCGCGGAGTGGCGCAGATCGGGACCAGGTTGGCGCCGGCGTAGCACAGGGACGTGAGCATGCCGTCCTCGTACCAGCCCCACATCTCGCCGCCGAGGCGCCAGGGATCGAGGCCGGCCACCTGGACGCGCGAGGTCACGAAGGCGTTCGTGACCGGCTCGCGGCCGAGGACGGCGAGCGCGGCGTCCAGGTCGCTCGGTTCGAGCACCCGGGAGGTGGTCTGCGTCAACACGTGCGGGGCCTCACACTGAGGGGTTCTGCTGATCTCCGCACTGTACCTGCGGAAGCTTGGCGATGCCGCCCCGTGTGGGTGACCGCGGGCTCGGTGGCCGGTGTCGGCCGCGGTCCCGTCGCCGGGGTCCGCCGTCTGCCGCGACCCCGCTCACAGACGCCCATGGGCCGGGATGGGCCTGTCCGTTCACGAGCGGGGGTGGTCCGTGGCCGCTCGCGCGGTTCCCCGCGCCCGCTTCGGGACGGCGGACCGGCCGGCGTCGACCAGGGTGCGGCCCCTCAGGGTGCGGCGGCGGGGGTGACGAACCCTCCCCCGCCGGCCGGGGACCGCCTCAGCCCGCCACCGAGATCGACGGCTCGCCCGACGCCACGCCGTCCGCCTCCATCTGCTCGGCCAGCTTCATGGCCTCCTCGATGAGGGTCTCCACGATCTTGGACTCGGGGACGGTCTTGATGACCTCGCCCTTGACGAAGATCTGGCCCTTGCCGTTGCCGGAGGCGACGCCGAGGTCGGCCTCGCGGGCCTCGCCGGGCCCGTTCACGACGCAGCCCATGACGGCGACGCGCAGCGGCACCTCCATGCCGGTCAGGCCCGCCGTGACCTCCTCGGCCAGCTTGTAGACGTCGACCTGGGCGCGGCCGCAGGACGGGCAGGAGACGATCTCCAGGCCGCGCTGCTTGAGGTTGAGGGACTCCAGGATCTGGTTGCCGACCTTGACCTCCTCGACCGGCGGGGCCGACAGGGAGACCCGGATGGTGTCGCCGATGCCCTGGGAGAGGAGGGCGCCGAAGGCGACGGCCGACTTGACGGTGCCCTGGAAGGCGGGGCCGGCCTCGGTGACGCCGAGGTGCAGCGGGTAGTCGCACTGCGCGGCGAGCTGCCGGTACGCCTCGATCATGACGACCGGGTCGTTGTGCTTGACGGAGATCTTGATGTCCCGGAAGTCGTGCTCCTCGAAGAGGGACGCCTCCCACAGGGCGCTCTCCACGAGCGCCTCCGGGGTGGCCTTGCCGTACTTCTGGAGCAGACGGCGGTCCAGCGAGCCCGCGTTGACGCCGATCCGGATCGGGGTGCCGTGGTCCTTCGCGGCCCGCGCGATCTCCTTGACCTTGTCGTCGAACTGCTTGATGTTGCCGGGGTTCACCCGGACCGCCGCGCAGCCGGCCTCGATGGCCGCGAACACGTACTTCGGCTGGAAGTGGATGTCCGCGATCACCGGGATCTGGGACTTCCGCGCGATGGTCGCCAACGCGTCCGCGTCGTCCTGCGTGGGGCAGGCGACGCGGACGATCTGGCAGCCGGAGGCGGTCAGCTCGGCGATCTGCTGAAGGGTCGCCCCGATGTCCGACGTGCGGGTCGTGGTCATCGACTGGACCGAGACCGGGGCGTCTCCGCCGACAGCCACGGAGCCGACCTGGATCTGCCGGCTCTTCCGGCGCTCGGCGAGCTTGGTCGGAACGGACGGCATGCCGAGAGAAATCGCAGTCATCTGCTGTGCAACCCCAAGTCGTGGATCTAGGTCCAGGTCCCGTCGAAAGCGGGTTCCAGACTCCGAGATTACGGCACCACCACCGGCGCGAGCACATCCCCTACCGCTAAACCCACTCGATGGAAGCGGCCCGGAACATGCCGTTCCGGGCCGCTTCGAACGCCGCGTGGCTAGGAGATTTTGACCGGGTTAACCACGTCGGCCACCAGGACGAGCAGGGTGAAGCAGATGAAGACGCCCGCGACCACGTAGGCCACCGGCATCAGCTTCGCCACGTCGAAGGGGCCGGGGTCCGGACGGCGCAGGACCCTGGCCAGGTTGCGCCGGAGGGACTCCCACAGGGCGCCCGCGATGTGGCCGCCGTCCAGCGGGAGCAGCGGCAGCATGTTGAAGAGGAACAGGGAGAGGTTGAAGCCGGCCACCAGCATCAGGGCCATGGCCAGCTGCTGGGTGGGCGGGATGTCGAGGGTGAAGATCTCACCGCCGACCCGGGCCGCGCCGACCACGCCCATCGGGGAGTCCGGCTGGCGGGGTGCGCCGTCGAAGGCCGCGTCCCACAGGGCCGGGATCTTGCCGGGCAGGCCGGCGATGGAGTCGACGGCCTCGCCGAGCCGGTCGCCCATCCAGGTCACCGACTGGCCGAGGTCCTGGCGGACGACGCCGGTGGCGGCGCTGAAGCCGAGGAAGCCGGCGGTGACGAACTGGCCCTGGACGATCTGGCCGCTGGAGTCCTTCTTGGCGACCTGGTTGCTGGCGATCCTCGCGTGCAGGGTGACGTCCTTGCCCTTGCGGTCGACGACGATCGCGACGTCCTTGCCGGGGGTGGCGCGGATCAGGTCGGAGAGCTGGTTCCAGCTGGTGGTCGGTGTCCCGCCGAAGGAGACGATCTTGTCGCCGGCCTTCAGGCCCGCGGCGGCGGCCGGGGAGGCCGCGTCGGTCTTCTTGCAGCTGTCGCGGTTCTCGCTCTGGGCGATCACGCACTGGGAGACCGAGCTGACGGTGGTGGTCTGCTGGCTGATGCCGAAGCCCATGAGGACCGTGAGGAAGAGGGCCACCGCGAGGATCAGGTTCATGAACGGGCCCGCGAACATCACGATCACGCGCTTCCAGGGCGCGCGCGTGTAGAAGAGGCGGGACTCGTCGCCGGGCTGCAGCTCCTCGAAGGCGGCCGAGCGGGCGTCCTCGATCATGCTGCGCCAGGGCGAGGTGGAGCGCGCGGTGATGCGGCCGTCGGCGCCCGGCGGGAACATGCCGATCATGCGGATGTAGCCGCCGGCCGGGATGGCCTTGAAGCCGTACTCGGTCTCGCCCTTGTGCCGCGACCAGATGGTCGGGCCGAAGCCGACCATGTACTGCGGGACGCGGATGCCGAAGAGCTTGGCGGTGGAGAGATGCCCCAGCTCGTGCCAGGCGATCGAGACCAGCAGGCCGACCACGAAGACGACTATGCCGAGGATCATCATCAGGGCTGTCATGCACGCGCCTCCGCGGTCGCCGTCTGTGCGGTCAGTTCCCGGGCCCGGGCCCGCGCCCAGGTCTCCGCTTCGAGTACGTCCGGCACGGTGAGCGAAGTTCCCGTACGAGGCGTGCCGTGTTCCTCGACGATCCGGGTCACGGTTTCCATGATCCCGTTGAAGGGCAGCAGACCGCTCCGGAACGCCTCGACGCATTCCTCGTTGGCGGCATTGAACACCGCCGGCGCGGTGCCCGCGAGCTCACCGACGTGCCGTGCGAGGTTCACGGAGGGGAAGGCCTCGTTGTCCAGCGGGAAGAACTCCCAGGTGGAGGCCTTGCTCCAGTCGAAGGCGGGGGCGGCGTCCGGCACCCGTTCGGGCCAGCCGAGACCGATGGCGATCGGCCCCCGCATGTCGGGGGGCGTCGCCTGCGCGATCGTGGATCCGTCCGTGAACTCGACCATCGAGTGGACATACGACTGCGGATGCACGACCACCTCAATCCGGTCGAAGGGAATGTCGTAGAGGAGGTGCGCCTCGATGACCTCCAGTCCCTTGTTGACCAGCGTGGCGGAGTTGATCGTGATGACCGGTCCCATCGCCCAGGTGGGATGGGCGAGCGCCTCCTCGACGGTCACCGTGGCGAGGTCGGCCCTGGTACGTCCCCGGAAGGGACCGCCGGACGCCGTGACGACCAGCTTGCGGACGTCCGCCCGCGTCCCCGAGGCCAGCGCCTGGAAGAGCGCCGCGTGCTCGGAGTCGACCGGGATGATCTGGCCGGGCTTGGCCAGCGCCTTGACCAGCGGGCCGCCGACGATCAGCGACTCCTTGTTGGCGAGCGCGAGAGTGCGGCCCGCCTCCAGGGCGGCGAGGGTGGGCGCGAGGCCGATGGAGCCGGTGATGCCGTTGAGGACCGTGTGGCAGTCGGAGGCGGCCACGGCGGTGGCGGCCTCCGGTCCGGCGAGGATCTCGGGAAGCGGCTCGCCGGGACCGTACAGCGCGGTCAGGGCCTCGCGCAGCGCCGGTACGACGTCCTCGCGGGCGACCGCGACGGTCCGTACCCGCAGGCGGTGCGCCTGCTCGGCGAGGAGGGCGACCCGGCCGCCGTTGGCCGAGAGGGCGGTGACCCGGAAGCGGCCGGGGTTGCGCAGCACGAGGTCGATGGCCTGGGTGCCGATGGATCCGGTGGAGCCGAGGATCACCACGTCCTTGGGGCCGTCGCCCGCGAGCGGGTCGTAGACGAGGTGCGGGTCGGCGAGGGGAGCCGGACTGGCAGGACTGTCGGTCATCCCCCCATTGTGGCCGCATCCGGGGGCCCGGAGGACAGCGCGTCCCTCACGCGGGTGTCTTAGCAGTTCTTGCCGCCCTATGGAGCGGAATTCCCTTTGTGAGGTTCACGTGAAGGTTGTGTGATAACACTTCTTCCGGGCCGGCAGGGGGTCGGCCCGACCGGAAGACATCCTGGGGGGATCTCTCCATGCGTACTCCGCGCATACGCGCCGCCCTGCCCGCGCTCGCGGGCGCCGCGCTGCTCACCGGCACCCTGCTCAGCACCCCGGCGCAGGCCGCCGGCGGCGTGACCGTCTACCACGTGTGGTTCGACAGTCCGGGCAGCGACAACCGCTCCAACGCGAGCCTGAACGCCGAGTGGGTGCAGATCAAGAACACCGGCGGTACGGCCGTCTCGCTCAAGGGCTGGGTCCTCAAGGACACCTCCAACCACCGCTACGTCTTCAAGAACGTCAAGATCGGCGCCCACAAGACGATGAAGGTGCACACCGGCCGGGGCTCGGACACCGCGTCGGACAAGTTCCAGAACCGGGGCGCCTACGTGTGGAACAACACGAGCGACACGGCGACCCTGACCAGGGCGAGCGGCAGCAAGGTCGACTCCTGCTCCTGGACGACGCGGGATCCGAGCGACAAGTACTGCTGACCTACTCGAAGGGGCGGCGGACGTTCTCGTGCCGGGACGGTCCGGGGGTCGCGTCGGCGATCCACGGGCCGTCGTCCGACGGGTCGACGATGCCCTGCTCCAGCCACTCGTAGGAGCCGCCGAGCACGCCCTTGACGACCTTGCGGTCCAGGTCGTCGGTGTTCGACCACAGGCGGCCGAACAGTTCGTCGACGCGGATCCGGGACTGCCGGCAGAACGCGTCGGCGAGCTGGTAGGCCTCGCGCCCGTGGTCGCCCTGGCGGCGCAGCAGTTCGGCGCGCACGCAGGCCGCGCTCATCGCGAACAGTTCGGCGCCGATGTCCACGATCCGGCCCAGGAAGCCCTGCTTGGTCTCCATGCGGCCCTGCCAGCGGGACATGGCGTAGAAGGTGGACCGGGCGAGCTTGCGGGAGTGCCGCTCGACGTAGCGCAGGTGCGGGGAGAGGTCCACGCCGTGCTTGAAGTCGCCGTAGGACGTGGGGACCTGTCCGGGGCCCGCGACCAGCTTCGGCAGCCACTTGGCGTAGAAGACACCCGCGTTCGCGCCCGCCCTCGCCTTGTCCTGGAGGGACTTGTCGGGGTCGATGAGGTCGCCCGCGACCGAGAGGTGGGCGTCGACGGCCTCGCGCGCGATCAGCAGGTGCATGATCTCCGTGGAGCCCTCGAAGATGCGGTTGATGCGCAGGTCGCGCAGGAGCTGCTCGGCGGGGACGGCGCGTTCGCCGCGGGCCGCGAGGGACTCCGCGGTCTCGAAGCCGCGGCCGCCGCGGATCTGGACCAGCTCGTCCGCCATCAGGCAGCCCATCTCGGAGCCGTAGAGCTTGGCGAGGGCGGCCTCGATCCGGATGTCGTTGCGGTTCTCGTCGGCCATCTGGGAGGACAGGTCGACGACCGCCTCCATGGCGAAGGTGGTCGCGGCGATGAAGCTGATCTTGGAGCCGACCGCCTCGTGCAGCGCGACCGGCTTGCCCCACTGCTCGCGGACGGCCGACCACTCCCGGGCGATCTTCAGACACCACTTGCCGGCGCCCACGCACATCGCGGGCAGCGAGAGGCGGCCGGTGTTGAGCGTGGTGAGCGCGATCTTGAGGCCCGCGCCCTCGGGGCCGATGCGGTTGGCGGCCGGGACCCGGACCTGGTGGAAGCGGGTGACGCCGTTCTCGATGCCGCGCAGGCCCATGAAGGCGTTGCGGTGCTCGACGGTGATGCCGGGCGAGTCGGCCTCCACGACGAAGGCCGTGATGCCGCCCTTGCCGTCCGGCGACTTCGGGACGCGGGCCATGACCACGAGCAGGTCGGCGACCACGCCGTTGGTGGTCCACAGCTTGACCCCGTCGAGGACGTAGTCGTCCCCGTCGCGTACGGCGGTGGTGGCCAGGCGGGCCGGGTCCGATCCGACGTCCGGCTCGGTGAGCAGGAACGCGGAGATGTCGGTGCGGGCGCAGCGGGGCAGGAAGGTGTCCTTCTGCTCCTGAGTGCCGAAGATCTTCAGCGGCTGCGGCACGCCGATCGACTGGTGGGCGGAGAGCAGCGCGCCGACCGCCGGGTTCGCGGAGCCGGCCAGGGACAGGGCCCGGTTGTAGTAGACCTGGGTGAGGCCGAGGCCGCCGTACTTGGTGTCGATCTTCATGCCGAGGGCGCCGATCTCCTTGAGGCCGGCGACGACCTCGTCGGGGATGCGGGCCTCGCGCTCGATGCGGGCCGAGTCGATGCTCGTCTCGCAGAACTCGCGGAGGCGGGCCAGGAACTCCTCGCCGCGGCGCACGTCCTCGTCGGCGGGGAGCGGATGCGGGTGGATGAGGTCGAGCCGGAAGCGTCCGAGGAACAGTTCCTTGGCGAAGCTGGGCTTGCGCCAGTCCTGTTCCCGGGCGGCCTCCGCCACCTGACGGGCCTCCCGCTCGGTGACGGTGGGTTTCTTGGTGGTGGGGGCGGACATTGGGGCTCACCTCGCCACGAAAGGGGTTGTTTGAGGACCGTTCGTTACCGACCAGTGCTACTGGATCGTTGGTACCTGAAACGGGCCGCCCCCACCAGTCCTCGCGGTCCGATCGGGTCACCCGGATCCGCCGGGGCGCGCGCCGTGTCGCGTCGGGTCGCCTGCCGGGCGGACGGGCCGGACGGGAATCCGCAGCCCGATGCGGGTCGAAGCGCTTCACCGAGCCCGGAGAGCCGGATGGTCACCCTCGCCGCGCCGAGGTCGCCCAGCACGCCGGAGTCTCGGCGAGCACGGTGAGCTGTGTCCTCAGCGGCAAGCGGTCCGTCTCCGCCACCACCCGGCAGCGGGTCGAGCGGAGCGTCCGCGAGCTGGGCTGCCACCCGAACGCCGGCGCCCGCGCCGGGCCGGCAACCGGTCGGACATCAGCGCGCTCACGGTCCCGCTGCGAGGAGGTGGCGTCGACCGTCCAGGTCGCCGTCTACGACGCCACCAACCCCGAGGCCCGCGACTTCGTGTGGTCCAGGGTGAAGGAGAACCACCTCGACCCCTACGGCATCACGGCGCCGCGGCGGCCCGCGCCGGGGCGGCCGGAGAAAACCCGTTGGCGGGGCACGGCGGCCCCTGCTAGGTTCCTGACGGCCGTGCGAGAGAACCAGGAGGTGGTACCCGTGAACACACTGACGACATGGGTGCTCCCCTCCGGGGTCACGGTCGGGCGGTAGGTCGTCCGGGAGCGCCGTTGCAGCGCATTCCCGAAAGGCACGACCATGCGTCTCACCTCGGAACGACACCTCGACGACGGCGTCGTCGAGCGCACCTTCACCCTCGGCGACGTCCCGGGCGTCCTGTGGACACCCGGATCCGTGTCCGGGCCGGTGCCGCTGATCCTGCTCGGCCACCCCGGCGGACTGCGGCGCATGCACCCCCGGCTGGAGGGCCGGGCCCGGCAGGCAGCCGCGGACGGCTTCGCCTCGGCCACCGTCGAACTGCCCGGAAGCGGTGACCGGCCCCGCCTCCCCGGCGTGGAGGAGGCCCGCGCGGACATGCGCCGGGCGCTGGCGGCCGGCGAACCGGTCGGCGACGACATCGTGGACCGGCTGGTCCTCCCCCTGGTCGAGCAGGCGGTCCCGGAGTGGCGGACCGTCCTGGACGCCCTCCTCGCCCTGCCCGGGATCGGCGGGCCGGTCGGCTACTCGGGAGGAGTGATCTCCATCGGCACCCGGCTGGCGGTGGCCGAACCGCGCATCGCGGCCGCCGTCCTGTTCGCGGGGAGTTTCGTCCCCCGCGCCATGTTCGAGGAGGCCCGCCGGGTCACCGTCCCGCTGCACGTCCTGCTGCAGTGGGACGACGAGGGGAACGACCGGCAGGCCGCGCTGGACCTCTTCGACGCCTTCGGTTCGAAGGAGAAGACGCTGCACGCCACCATGGGCGGCCACACCGGTGTCCCGCAGTTCGCGGGGGACGCGGCGGCCCGCTTCTTCGTCCGGCACCTGGGGTGACGCCCGGCGGCCGGACCGCCACCGCCTGACGGAACACCGGCGGCCGGAGCCCCCGCACAGCGGGCTCCGGCCGTGGTGTCCTGTCCGTGGCAGGTCAGAGCGCGAGACCGGTGAGGACCAGGACTCGCTCGTAGGTGTAGTCGTCCATCGCGAACCTGACGCCCTCGCGGCCGACACCGGACTGCTTGGCGCCGCCGTACGGCATCTGGTCGGCGCGGTAGGAGGGGACGTCGCCGATGACGACACCGCCGACCTCCAGGGCGCGGTGGGCCCGGAAGGCGGTCTGCAGGTCGTGGGTGAAGACACCCGCCTGGAGGCCGTACTTGGAGTCGTTGGCGGCGGCGAACGCCTCGGCCTCGCCGTACACCTTCTGCACGGTGAGGACGGGTCCGAAGACCTCCTCGCAGGAGATCGTGGTGTCCGCCGGGACATCGGTGAGGACGGTCGGCGCGAAGCTGGCGCCGTCGCGGTCGCCGCCGGTGACCAGGGTGGCGCCGGCCTCGACGGCCTCCTTCACCCACGCCTCGACGCGCTCCGCGGCGGCCTCGCTGACCAGCGGGCCGACGTCGGTCCTGTCGTCGGAGGGGTCACCGGTGACCTGGGCCTCCACGGCGGCGACGATGCGCGGCAGCAGCCGGTCGTAGACGGACGCGTCGGCGATGACCCGCTGCACGGAGATGCAGGACTGGCCGCCCTGGTAGTTGGAGAAGGTGGCGATGCGGGTGGCGGCCCAGTCGAGGTCCGCGTCGCTCGCCCAGTCGCCGAGGACGACGGCCGCGCCGTTGCCGCCCAGCTCCAGCGTGCAGTGCTTGCGCGGCACCGAGTCCATGATCGAGTAGCCGACCTTCTCGGAACCGGTGAACGAGATGACCGGGAGGCGCTCGTCCTGGACGAGGCCGGCCATCTTGTCGTTGGCGACCGTGAGGATCGACCAGGAGCCGGCGGGCAGGCCCTCGGTCTCGGCCAGGAGGTCGCCGATGATCAGGCCGGACAGCGGGGTGGCGGGCGCCGGCTTGAGGATGATCGGCGCGCCGGCGGCGATGGCCGGGGCGATCTTGTGCGCGCACAGGTTGAGCGGGAAGTTGAAGGGCGCGATGCCGAGGACGACGCCCTTGGGGAACCGGCGGGTCAGCGCGAGCCGGCCCTGGCCGCCGAGGTCGGTGTCGAGCCGCTGGGCCTCGCCGCCGTTGAAGCGGCGGGCCTCCTCGGCCGCGAAGCGGAACACGGAGACGGCACGGCCGACCTCGCCGCGCGCCCACTTCATCGGCTTGCCGTTCTCGGCGGAGATCAGCCGGGCTATCTCCTCGGTGCGCTCGGCCAGACGCCGGCTGACGTGGTCGAGGGCGGCGGCGCGTATGTGGGCCGGGGTGGCGGCGAACTCGTCCCGCACGGCGTACGCGGCGGCTACGGCTTCCTCGACCTGGGCGTCGGTGGGGACGCTGACCTTGCCGACGAGGTGCCCGTCCCACGGGCTGGTGACGTCGAAGGTGTCCTCGCCGGTGACCTGACGGCCGGCGAGCCAGAAGGCGTGGGTGGCGGTCATGAGAGTCCCGGCCCTTCCGCGTGTGGGGATGTTCTTGGCTTGCATGTGTTCTTCGCTTGCGTGGTCCACCGTAGGCGCGGGAGGGGAAAGCGGGGCTTGTCCGGGGTGTAGTGGTGGACCATGATCGTGTGCCTCTTTGTCAGGGGCGCACGGACCGTGTTCCGCGCGGTCGGTGAGGGCCCTCGGCGCCGGTCAGTCCGCCGACGTCGCCTTGAGGGCCAGCCACAGCTCCATCCGGGCGTCCGGGTCGTCCAGGGAGCGGCCCAGGATCTCCTCGACCCTGCGCATCCGGTACCTCAGCGTATGCCGGTGCACGCCCAGATCGGCGGCCGCCGCGTCCCACTGGCCGTGCCGGGACAGCCAGGCCCGCAGGGAGGCCACCAGGTCGCCGCGGCCCGTGGCGTCGTGCTCGTACAGCGCCCTCAGCAGGCCGTCCGCGAACGCCTTGACCGCGTCGTCGGCGAGCAGCGGCAGCACCGAACCGGCGGCCAGCTGGTCGTGCTCGACCAGTACCCGGCCCCGCCGCCTGGCGACCGACAGCGCCTGTTCGGCCTGTTTGTAGGCGGCCGACGCGCCGATCGGGCCCGACGGCGCGGACATGCCCACCACCAGGTCGTCCTCCGCGGCGGCGTCCTGGTCCGGTACGGCCCGCGCGGCCTCGCGCGCCGCCGCGTGGTCCACGCACGCGGCGGCCGCCGCTCCGCCGTCCGCGGCCAGCACCACCAGCCGCTCCCCCTCCGGCACCACCAGGACCGCCTCACCCGCCCGCGCCGCGGCCGACTCGACGGCCTCCGTGAGACCGGTGAGCAGTTCGCCGCCCGCGTCGGCGACGATCATCCGGAACGGCGCGTCGAGCAGTCCGCCGTACAGGTCCCCGGCGACGCCCCGGGCGTGGTCCGGCTGCCCGGCGAGCAGCATCCGCAGCACCGCCGCGCCGACCCGCTGCTCGGCGGCGTGCAGCGACCGGGAACGTTCCGTCGTCAGCGTGAGCAGGGCGATGGCCGAGTGCACGGCGTACCGCTCGGCGGTGCCGAGGGCGGCTGCGGTGCCGACCGCGAGGGCCGCCCGGGGCCTGCGGCCGGTGCCCAGCGAGTGCAGTTCCACCCGGTCCTCGTTGTCCGGGCCGCCCACCACCGAGGAGGCCGGTGCCGGGCGTTCCCGCAGCCGTTCCACCTCGGCCGTCAGCCGGGCCGCCCGGCGCCCCGCCCAGTCCGGCGCGGTGGCGACGACCGCGCCGGAGGCGTCGTACAGCGCCGCCCAGCCGTCGACCTGCGCGGCGAGCGCGGCCAGCAGGCCCTCGGGCCCGGCGTTCAGGGCCTGCCTGGTCAGTTCGCGCTGGGCGGCGAAACCGGCCGTCACCGCCCGGTACTGGTCGGCCGCGATCGCCGCCGAGACGGCCTTGCTGATGGCGAGGAACGGGGTGCGGCGCGGCACCTCCAGCAGCGGCAGGCCTTCCTGCTCGGCCGCGCCGACCAAGGCCTCCGGGATCTCGTCGTAGTTGACCCCTACGGCGAAACCGAGACCGACCACACCGGCTCCCACCAGGCGTTTCACATACCGGCGCATCGCCTGCGGGTCCTCCGCGTCCAGTTTCAGCGCGGTGATCAGGAGGAGTTCGCCGCCCTCCATGTACGGCACCGGGTCGGCGAGTTCGCTGACATGGGCCCAGCGCACGGGCACGTCGAGGCGGTCCTCGCCCGCGCGCACGGTCAGCTTGAGCGCGGAATGGTGGACGAGCGAGGCGAGCGTGGGTGGCATCGGGCCGTCAGGTCTTCTCTTCGGTCGGCGCACACGTGGAGCCGTGCACTGGGGCAGGTGGCCGTTGGCCGTCTCGTATGAACGGCCTCTCTCGATTCTGCCTCACTGTACGGTCACGTGGGTCGCCTCGTTCAAACCCGGCCGGCACCGCCCCTGAGGTCCACGAGCAGCGGCGGCGCGTGCTCGCCCTTGACCGTCGTCAGCGAGAGGACCGCGTGGCCCGCCGGCACGCCGTGGGCGAGTTCGGAGGCCGACCAGCGCTCGCGTTCCACCTGGCGGACGGTGACCGCGCGGGCGGTGGGCGCCTTGCCGGTGATGACCTGGCGGACGACGTGCAGCGCCTTGCCCGCCGGGGTCTCGGCGATGATCTGCCGGTCGGTGACGTCCCGGGCCTCGGTCCACTCCTTGCCCCAGACCTCGGCGAAGTCCTGGCCGTCCCACGGGGTCAGCCCGGCGAAGGCCATCCGGCAGCCGGCGGCGCCCAGCAGCGGGCCGCGCAGCGGGCGGGGCACGTCGTCCAGGGTGCGCAGGGTCAGCGCGACGCCCGCGTTGGCCGACCGCAGCCGCTGGACGGCGCGCACCGCCTCCGGCGTCACCACGCCCGTGGCGTCGTCCAGGAGCAGGCAGGCGAAGAGCGAACGGTCCTCCCGTACCGTCACGCTGGCCGTGAACTGGGCGAGCACCAGCCGGGCCAGCATCCGGGAGGCGTCCGCGTGGCCGCGCTCCGGCAGGTCGATCCGGACCCGGACCGGGTGGTCGAGGGCCCTGAGGGAGAAGGGCCGGGTCTGGCCCGAGGTGTCGAAGAACCCGGCGAAGGCCGGCCGGTCGAGCAGGGCGATGCGGTCGGCCAGGACCGAGCCGACGTCTCCCGGATGGCCCATCTGGCGTTCCCGGGCGTCCAGTTCCCGCAGCATCGACTCGTGTCCGGTGGCCGTGAGGCCCTTGCGGAGCGCGGCCACCGGGCCGGGCGCGCCGTCCAGGAGGCCGCGGAGTTCGGGGACCGAGGGGAAGCGGCCGTGGACGGCGCGGAACGGGCCGAGCAGCTGGGCGAGGACGGTGGTGGAGCGGCGGCTGTCGCTGCCGGGGTGCGGGTCGGCGAGGTCGCCGACGAGCGCCTCGGCGAGTATGGCGGCGGCCTCGTCGGGGTCGGTGGTGCCGCCGTACAGATCGAGGTCGTAGACGGACTCGGGGTGGGCGACGCGGACGACGACGTCGTAGGAGTCGGCGGGGCCGAGTCCGGCGCCGGCCGCGCCGACGACGACGACGGAGGCACGGCCGGCGAGCGCGTGCAGGCACAGCGACTCGGCGAGCGGGCGCACCAGCGAACCGGTCTTGCCGGAGCCGGCCGGGCCGACGGCGAGCAGCGAGGTGCCGAGCAGCTCGGGGCCGAGGGCGAGGCCGGTGCCGCGGTAGAGGTAGGGGTTGCGCGGGTCGTCGGCGGTCGTGCCGAGCCGTACCTGGCCGGTGACCAGGTCGTGCCGGGCGTGCCGGGCGGGCAGGTCGCGTTCGCCCGAGGGGTGCGGGCAGGCGGCGGCGCCGTCCTTGACCACGGCGGCGGCGAACGAGGCCATGCTGTGCCGGCCGCTGCGCACGCCCTGCCAGGCGCGGGCGATCCTGGCCTGGTCCACGTCCCGCATCAGTCCGGCCCGCGCCTCGGCGGCCAGCCGGTCGGCGGCCTCCGTGGCCCCGGCGGCCCGCAGGTGCGGCCACTGGGCGGGGTCCTGCTCCGGGGCCGGGGGGCGTTCCACGGCGGGGGCGCCGGCGGCCTGCGTCCAGGCGCGCGGGCCGTAGCGGCGCCAGACCTCGCCCCAGCGGCCGAGCCGGCCGACCACGAGCATGATCGCCAGGGCGATGAGGGTGTAGTAGCCGTACCAGAGGAAGGCGTTGCCGACGCGGTTGTCGGAGTGCCGCCAGGAGTCCGGGGTGAACAGCTCCAGGGGCACCACCCACCAGCCGCCGAGGTAGCCGTTCCACAGCAGCGACCAGAGCAGCCAGCCGACCAGGAACGCGATCAGCGCGCCGCTCAGCAGCTGCCGGGCCGGGATCCGCTCGGGCTCCTCCGCGGGCCTCGGGGTGTACCGGAACCGCCATACGCCGGGTACGGCCTCCGGCCTAGGCGCCCGCAGCCAGCTCACGAAGGCGGAGCCGTCGGGCCTGGGCGGCGCCCCCGGCGGCAGGTCGGGCGTCCCCGGGGGCAGGCTCGGCCGCGGCGGCACCGCGCGCGCGTCCTGTGGCCCCGCCGGACGCGGCACAGGATGCGCGTGCGTGCCCCGCGTGTCCCGCGTCCTGTCGCTGTCCATCGCCCTCTCCCCCTGACCAGCCGTTCCGTCCACCGTCAGCGAGTCAATCTAACGCCCTCCCCACGGGAGTTCACCGCTTACGCGGCCGTGGATCGGCCGGGCGGTTCGGGGGGCCGCCCGGCGGACTATGTCCACCACGGACAAGGCCGCCCCCCGACAACACCCACATGGAGCATGCCCACCTCTCATGGGCGGCCCTAGCCTGCGAAGAAAGAAGGAAAGCGTCCGGATACGCACCGCCGGAACCGCCCCGGGGCCGCCGGACTCGCACGGCGCCCCGGAACGCACGATTGATCAGGGAGCCCCCATGACCGCACTTCCGCAGGAGCGCCGCGTCGTCACCGCCATCCCCGGCCCCAAGTCGCAGGAGCTGCAGGCCCGCCGCACCGCCGCGGTCGCGCAGGGCGTCGGTTCCGTGCTGCCGGTGTTCACCGCCCGCGCGGGCGGCGGCATCATCGAGGACGTCGACGGCAACCGCCTGATCGATTTCGGTTCCGGCATCGCCGTGACCAGCGTGGGCGCCTCCGCCGAGGCCGTCGTACGCCGGGCCGCCGCCCAGCTGGCCGACTTCACCCACACCTGTTTCATGGTCACCCCCTACGAGGGGTACGTCGCCGTCGCGGAGGCGCTGGCCGAGCTGACCCCGGGCGACCACGCGAAGAAGTCCGCGCTGTTCAACAGCGGCGCCGAGGCCGTCGAGAACGCCGTGAAGATCGCCCGCGCCTACACCAAGCGGCAGGCCGTCGTCGTGTTCGACCACGGCTACCACGGGCGGACCAACCTGACCATGGCGCTGACCGCGAAGAACATGCCGTACAAGCACGGCTTCGGGCCGTTCGCGCCCGAGGTGTACCGGGTGCCGGTGGCGTACGGCTACCGCTGGCTCACCGGCCCGGAGAACGCCGGTCCCGAGGCCTCCGCCCAGGCCATCGACATGATCAAGAAGCAGATCGGCGCGGAGAACGTGGCCGCGATCATCATCGAGCCGGTGCTCGGCGAGGGCGGCTTCATCGAGCCCGCCAAGGGCTTCCTGCCGGCGATCAGCCAGTTCGCCAAGGACAACGGGATCGTGTTCGTCGCCGACGAGATCCAGTCCGGGTTCTGCCGTACCGGCCAGTGGTTCGCGTGCGAGGACGAGGGGATCGTCCCGGACCTGATCACGACCGCCAAGGGCATCGCCGGCGGTCTGCCGCTGGCGGCCGTGACGGGTCGCGCCGAGATCATGGACGCCGCGCACTCCGGCGGCCTCGGCGGCACCTACGGCGGCAACCCGGTGGCCTGCGCCGGTGCGCTCGGCGCCATCGAGACCATGAAGGAGCTGGACCTCAACGCCAAGGCGAAGGCGATCGAGGCGGTCATGAAGGCGCGGCTGTCCGCGATGGCCGAGAAGTTCGACGTCATCGGCGACGTGCGGGGCCGCGGCGCGATGATCGCCATCGAGCTGGTCAAGGACCGTACGACCAAGGAGCCGAACCCGGAGGCGACCGCCGCCCTCGCCAAGGCCTGCCACCAGGAGGGCCTGCTGGTCCTGACCTGTGGCACCTACGGCAACGTGCTGCGCTTCCTGCCGCCGCTGGTCATCGGCGAGGACCTGCTCAACGAGGGCCTCGACATCATCGAGCAGGCCTTCGCCCGGATCTGACCTCCGGTTCCGGGCGGCCCGGCCCGTGCGTCACGACCGCCCCTGCCCTCCCGCGCCGCAAGCCGCGGGAGGCTGGGGCGGCCCTCGTCAGGCCGTGTGAAGAACGTGTGCGAGGTGGATGACGGGACGCGTTTCCGCCTGTCGCCGCACCGGACTCTGCCGTAGGTTCTGACCAGATGAGAGATACACCCCGCCCACAGGGGACTGTGGGCGATTTCAGGCCGGGGCCTCCCCAGCTTCGACCTGGTCGTGCCCTCGCGCACACAGCCGGTGCCGCTGGCTCCGGATCTCCTCACCGATCGGACGGTCGCCCGCCCCAAACCCCCCGGGGCGCGCGGCGTTCCGATCCGGACGGCCGCTCCGGAACCACCCCCCCTGTTCCGGGGCGGCCGGCCTCCTTCCTCGGCCTCCCGCTCACGGGACTCCTCGGGCTCGTGGCGTTCCCGGCCCTCCTCTTCGCGCTGATCACCTGGCAGGTCGTGGCCCATGGCCCGCTGCTCCGGCTGGACGGCCGGCTGAGCAGCGCCGTCGTCCACCCGGACCGGTTCTCCGAACTGCTCTCCGACCTCGGGAACGTCCAGGTCGCGGTGCCGGTCCTGGTGATCGTCATCGGCTACGCCGTCCACCGCGGCCGCGGCACCGGTACGGACCGCTGGTGGCTGCCGCCCGCGGCGGCAGCCGTCCTGATGGCCCTGGTCCCGGCGGTCATCGTGCCGCTCAAGGACTGGACCGCCCGTCCGGGGACCCCGGCGGTGCCCCCGGCGGTCGGCTACTTCCCCTCGGGCCACACGGCCACGGCTGCGATCGCGTACGGCGCCGCGACCCTGCTCCTCCTTCCCTGGCTGCGCACGCCCGCCGCCCGCCGCGGCGCGGTCGCCGTCTGCGCGGTCCTCGTCCTCGCCGTCTCCTTCGGGCTGGTCCGGCGCGGCTACCACTGGCCGCTGGACGTGGTGGCCAGCTGGTGCCTGGCCACCGTCCTGCTGACGTCGCTGCGCCTGGTGCTCAGCCGAAGTACGCGTCGAACGTCTTCTGGAACTCCCAGTTCGAGAACCGGTCCCAGTTGACCGACCAGGTCATCAGGCCGCGCAGCGACGGCCAGGTGCCGTGGGTCGAGTACGCGCCGCAGTTCGTCTTCCTGGTGAGGCAGTCCAGGGTCTTGGTGACCTCGGCCGGTGCCACGTAGCCGTTGCCGGCGTTGACCGAGGCGGGCATGCCGATCGCTATCTGGTCCGGGCGCAGCGGCGGGAAGACGTTGGCCGCGTCGCCCGCCACCGGGAAGCCGGTGAGCAGCATGTCGGTCATGGCGATGTGGAAGTCGGCGCCGCCCATGGAGTGGTACTGGTTGTCGAGCCCCATGATCGGGCCCGAGTTGTAGTCCTGGACGTGCAGCAGCGTGAGGTCGTCGCGCAGGGCGTAGATGACCGGGAGGTAGGCCCCGCAGCGCGGGTCCTGGCCGCCGAACTTGCCGGTTCCGTAGAACTGGTAGCCCATCTGGACGAAGAAGGTCTCGGGCGCCATGGAGAGCACGAACGTGGAGCCGTACCTGGCCTTCAGGGTCTTCAGCGCCGAGATCAGGTTCACGACGACCGGGGTGGTCGGGTTCTTGAAGTCCGTGTCGTTCGCGTTCAGGGACAGCGAGTGGCCCTCGAAGTCGACGTCGAGGCCGTCCAGGCCGTAGGTGTCGATGATGTTCGAGACCGAGGAGACGAAGGCGTCCCGGGCGGCGGTGGTGGTCAGCTGGACCTGGCCGTTGGCGCCGCCGATGGAGATCAGCACCTTCTTGCCGGCCGCCTGCTTGGCCTTGACCGCGGCCTTGAAGTCGGCGTCGGACTCGACGTTCGGGCACTCGGTGACCGGGCAGCGGTTGAAGCGGATGTCCCCGGAGGTGGCCGAGGTCGGCTCGCCGAAGGCCAGGTCGATGACGTCCCAGCTGTCGGGGACGTCGGCGAGGCGGGTGTAGCCGGAGCCGTTGGCGAAGGAGGCGTGCAGGTAGCCGACCAGCGCGTGGGTGGGCAGGTCGCCGGAGCCGCCGGAGGATCCGGCGGTGGTGGTGGCCGTGACGGTGGCGGACTTCGCGGACTCGCCGGCGTCGTTCACGGCGGTGACCTGGAAGCCGTACGCCGTCGACGGGGTCAGCCCGGCCACGGTGGCCGAGGTCCCGGTGGCCGTCTGGACCTTGGTCCCGTTGCGGTAGACCGCGTAGCCCGTCGCGCCCGTGACGGCCGTCCAGGACAGGGCGACGCTGGAGGAGGTGATCGTGCCGGTCTTCAGGCCGGTCGGCGCGGCGGGCGGCTGGCCGGTGCTGCCGCCGGGGCCGACGAGGGAGATGTCGTCGGCGTTGTAGGCGCCGGTGCCGTACCAGCCGTGGGTGTAGAGGGTGACCTTGGTGGTGGCGGCGCCGGTGGTGAACGTGGTGGTGAGCTTCTGCCAGTCGGGGGCGGACGGGGTCCAGGTGGAGACGTCGGTGGTCCCGGTGCCGCCGGCGCCGAGGTAGACGTAGGCGCCGCGGACGTAGCCGGACAGGGTGTACTGCGCGCCGGGCTGGACGGTCACCGTCTGCGTGCACTGCGCGTTGTCGCTGCCGGCCGGGGTCGCCTGCAGCGCGTGGGTGCCGCTGTGCACGGGTGAGGTCACGGTGGTTCCGGCCGTACAACTCCAGTTGTCCAGGCCGGACTCGAAGCCACCATTGCGGGCGAGGTCCGCGTCGGCCGCACGGGCGGCCGACGAGAGCGCGGTGATACCGGACGCGGCCAGCAGACCGGCCGTGAGCAGGGTGAGGACAGGTCTCGCGCGAACCACAAGTACCTCCGGTGAGGGGGGAATTGGAGGAGTCGAAGCCGCGCTCAATTTGGTCCAGACCAATTCGGTTGTCAAGACCCGCGGTTCTTCACGACCGCCCATGGGACGGCGCCCCGCCCGACGGCACCCCGCCGGGCGCGCGGGGCCGCGCCATGCGCCGCTCCGCCGCGCGGGCGCGAACGACCACCCGCACCCGATCGGCGACTTCGCGGCGACGGCGCCTAGTCATCGGCCAGCCCGGCGGCGGCCTCGTGCATCGCGAGCTCCAGCAGCGCCGGATCCGTCAGCGTCCCCGACCCGTCCGGCGTCACCAGCCACCGCACCCCCTGGGTCGAGCGGCCGGGATACGGCACGACGATCCAGGTGCCTGAACCCGCCGTGCGGATCCCGGTGCCGAGCCACCGGGCGGCCGTGCCGGGCGGCACGAAGAAGCCCACCCGGTTGTCCCCGAAGTCGACCAGGACGGGTCCCGGCTGGTCGAGGACGCGGGTGAGCACGTCCAGGGTCGGGTAGCCGAGTTCGCCGGGCAGGATCAGCACGTCCCAGGCGCGGCCCGCGGGCAGCAGCGCGATCCCCAGGGGGTTGCGCTCCCACTCCCACCGGCACGCCTCGGGATCGGGTGCCACGGATGCCAGCCACTCGACCGCCGTCTTCGCCCCAGTCATCAGAAGACCTCCCAGTCCCACTCGTCGACGCGGTCGTCGCGTCACGAGGAGAGAGGGAGGTCCTCCGGGTGCATTACGCGGGTTTCGTCACCTTGCAAGAGTGACGTGGATCACACGTGTCGCGGGCGGGTCAGCTGTCGAAGCCGAGGCCCATCCGGTCCATCGCCCTGAGCCACAGGTTGCGCCGGCCGCCCTGGGCGTCGGCGCGGGCCAGCGACCACTTGGTGAGCGCGATGCCGGTCCAGGCGAACGGCTCCGGCGGGAACGGCAGCGGCTTCTTGCGGACCATCTCCAGCCGGGTGCGCTCGGTCTCCTCGCCCGCGAGCAGGTCGAGCATCACGTCGGCGCCGAAGCGGGTCGCGCCGACGCCGAGGCCGGTGTACCCGGCCGCGTACGCCACCTTTCCCTGGTGCGCGGTGCCGAAGAACGCCGAGAACCGGGAGCAGGTGTCGATCGCGCCGCCCCAGGCGTGCGTGAAGCGGACCCCTTCGAGCTGCGGGAAGCAGGTGAAGAAGTGCCCCGCGAGCTTGGCGTAGGTCTCCGGGCGGTCGTCGTACTCGGCGCGCACCCGGCCGCCGTAGTGGTGGACGGCGTCGTAACCGCCCCACAGGATCCGGTTGTCCGAGGACAGCCGGAAGTAGTGGAACTGGTTGGCCGAGTCGCCGAGGCCCTGCCGGTTCTTCCAGCCGATCGCGCCGAGCTGCTCGGCGGTGAGCGGCTCGGTCATCAGCGCGTAGTCGTAGACCGGGACGGTGTAGGCGCGGACCCGCCTGACCAGGTTCGGGAAGATGTTGGTGCCGAGCGCGACCCGCCGGGCCCGGACCGAGCCGTACGGCGTGCGTACGGCCATGCCGGCACCGTACGCCTTCAGTTCGAGGGCGGGGGTGTGCTCGTACACCCGCACGCCGAGGGCGAGGCAGGCCCGCTTGAGGCCCCAGGCGAGCTTGGCCGGGTTGATCATGGCCACGCCCCGCCGGTCCCACAGGCCGGCCTCGAAGGTCGGCGAGTCGACCTGGGCGCGCAGCGCGTCGGCGTCCAGGAACTCGACGCCGTCCGCGAGGCCCCTGCCCTCCAGCTCCCGGTGCCAGTCGCGCAGCTCCCAGGCCTGGTAGGGCTCGGTGGCCACGTCGATCTCGCCGGTGCGCTCGAACTCGCAGTCGATGCCGTGCCGGGCGACGGCGGCCTCGATCTCGTCGAGGTTGCGCCGGCCCAGCTCCTCCAGCCGGTGGATCTCGTCCGGCCAGCGGGCCAGTCCGTTGGAGAGTCCGTGGGTCAGGGAGGCGGCACAGAAGCCGCCGTTGCGGCCGGAGGCGGCCCAGCCCACCTCGCGGCCTTCCAGCAGGACCACGTCGCGCCCGGGGTCGCGCTCCTTGGCGTTGAGCGCGGTCCACAGTCCGCTGTATCCGCCGCCGACGACCAGCAGGTCACAGGTCTCGGCGCCGGTGAGCGCGGGCTCGGCGTGCGGCTTGCCGGGGTCTTCGAGCCAGTACGGGACCGGCTGTGCTTCGGAGAGGGACCTGGTCCAATCCGCCTGACGGCTCATGGCGCTTGGGGCCATGATTTTCAACTCCCTACAGAGTTTTTGTCGGTGCCTTATGCCTTTTGCCTGGTACGGCGGTTGGTGATGAGCATCGATACCAGCACGAGCAGTACCGCGACCAGGAACATGGCCGTACCGATGACGTTGATCTGGACGGGCGTGCCGCGCTGCGCCGAACCCCAGACGAACATGGGGAAGGTGACGGTGGAGCCCGCGTTGAAATTGGTGATGATGAAATCGTCGAAGGAGAGCGCGAAGGAGAGCAGCGCGCCCGCCGCGATTCCCGGGGCCGCGATGGGGAGGGTGACCCTGACGAAGGTCTGGACGGGACCCGCGTACAGGTCCCGGGCCGCCTCCTCCAGGCGCGGGTCCATCGACATCACGCGCGCCTTGACCGCGGTGACGACGAAGCTGAGGCAGAACATGATGTGGGCGATCAGGATGGTGTAGAAGCCCAGCTGGGCGCCCATGTTCAGGAAGAGGGTGAGCAGCGAGGCCGCCATGACGACCTCGGGCATCGCCATCGGCAGGAAGATCAGCGAGTTCACTGCGCCGCGGGCGCGGAACCGGTAGCGGACCAGCGCGAAGGCGATCATCGTGCCGAGGAGCGTGGCGCCGATGGTCGCCCAGACGGCGATCTGGAGGCTGAGGGAGAGCGAGCCGCACATGTCGGCCACGCCGCACGGCTGCTTCCAGGCGTCGAGCGAGAACTGCTGCCATTCGTAGTTGAAGCGCCCCTTCGGCTTGTTGAAGGAGAACACCGTGACAATGACGTTCGGAAGCAGCAGATATCCGAGGGTGAGCAGTCCCGCGATGACGACGAGACGCTTCTTGAACCAGTTGACGAGAGGCATTTAGACCAGATCCTCCGTCCCGGACCGGCGAATGTAGATCGTGACCATGAACAGGATCGCGGCCATGAGGATGAAGGAGAGCGCGGCCGCCGTCGGATAGTCGAGGATCCGCAGGAACTGCGTCTGGATGACGTTTCCGATCATGCGGGTGTCGGTGGAGCCGAGGAGTTCGGCGTTGACGTAGTCACCGGCCGCCGGGATGAAGGTCAGCAGCGTGCCGGAGACCACGCCCGGCATCGACAGCGGGAAGGTGACCTTGCGGAAGGTCGTCCAGGGCTTCGCGTACAGGTCGCCGGCGGCCTCGTGCAGCCGTCCGTCGATCCGCTCCAGCGAGGTGTAGAGCGGCAGGATCATGAACGGCAGGAAGTTGTACGTCAGACCGCAGACGACGGCCAGCGGTGTGGCGAGGACCCGGTCGCCGGCCGTCCAGCCGAGGAAGTCGGTGACGCTCAGGACGTGCAGCGAGTTCAGCGCGTGCACGACCGGGCCGTTGTCGGCGAGGATCGTCTTCCAGGCCAGGGTGCGGATCAGGAAGCTGGTGAAGAACGGCGCGATCACCAGGATCATGATCAGGTTCCGCCAGCGGCCCGCCCGGAAGGCGATCAGGTACGCCAGCGGGTAGCCGAGCAGCAGGCAGAGCACGGTGGCCCCGGCCGCGTAGAAGACGGACCGCAGGAACTGCGGCCAGTACTCGCTCAGCGCGTTCCAGTAGGTCGCGAAGTGCCAGGTGACCTTGTAGCCCTCTTCCAGGGAACCCGTCTGGACGGACGTGGACGCCTGGTAGATCATCGGCAGCGCGAAGAAGATCACCAGCCAGAGCAGGCCGGGCAGCAGCAGCCAGTACGGCGTGAAGCGGCCGCGTCTGCGCGGCGGCTTCGACGTCTCGGGTTCGGCGGGCGCCAGCGGCGGCGGCGCCTCGGAGAGTGTGGCCATCAGGCGGCTTCCTCCTCGGTGCCGGCGGAGCCCGTCGTCCCGGCAAGCGGGGACTGGGCGGCGTCGAGACCGAACGTGTGCGCCGGGCTCCAGTGCAGGACCACGTCGGCGCCCGGGACGAGCCGGCCGTCGCGGTCGACGTTCTGCACGTACACCGCGAACTCCGGGCAGACCGCGCTGTCGATGACGTACTGCGTGGAGACACCGATGAAGCTGGCGTCGGCGATCTTGCCGGTGATCCGGTTGCGTCCCTCCGGGATGGACCCGGCGTCGTCGGCGTGGGTGAGGGAGATCTTCTCGGGCCGGATGCCGACCAGCACCTTGCCGCCCGTCGTGGTCGGCGCCGAACATCGCGCCTCGGGCAGGACGAGCTTGCCGCCGCCCGCCTTCAGCACGAGGTCGCCGCCGTTCCTGGTGTCCACCTCGGCCTCGATCAGGTTCGAGGTGCCGAGGAAGTTGGCGACGAAGGTGGTGTTCGGGTTCTCGTACAGGTCGGTGGGCGAGCCGAGCTGCTCCACGCGTCCCGCGTTCATCACGGCGACCGTGTCGGCCATGGTCATGGCCTCCTCCTGGTCGTGCGTGACGTGGACGAAGGTGATGCCGACCTCGGTCTGGATCCGCTTGAGCTCCAGCTGCATCTGGCGGCGCAGCTTGAGGTCGAGGGCGCCGAGCGGCTCGTCGAGGAGCAGCACCTTGGGGTGGTTGATCAGCGCCCGGGCCACCGCGACCCGCTGCTGCTGGCCGCCGGAGAGCTGGTGCGGTTTCTTGCGCGCCTGCTCGCCGAGCTGGACCAGCTCCAGCATCTCCTCGACCTGCTTCTTCACGCTCTTGATGCCGCGCCGGCGCAGGCCGAAGGCGACGTTCTCGAAGATGTCGAGGTGCGGGAAGAGGGCGTAGGACTGGAAGACCGTGTTCACCGGCCGCTTGTACGGCGGCAGACGGGTCACGTCCTGGTCGCCGAGGTGCACGGTGCCGCTGGTCGGCTCCTCCAGGCCCGCGATCATGCGCAGGGTGGTCGTCTTGCCGCAGCCGGAGGCTCCGAGCAGGGCGAAGAAGGAACCCTGGGGCACGGTCAGGTCCATCGGCTTCACGGCGGTGAAGCCGTTGTCGTAGGTCTTGCCGATACCGGTGAGGCGGACGTCGCCGCTGCTGTCTGTCGTCGTCATGGTGTCGTCACGCCCCTGTGAGCTTCGCGAACTTCTGCTGGTAGGCCGTCTCTTCCTTCGAGCTGAGGGCTCGGAAGGCGTGGGACCTGGCCTGCATGGCCTTGTCGGGAACGATCAGCGGGTTGGCGGCCGCCGACTTGTCGATCTTGGCGAGGTACGGCTGCACGTCCGCGACCGGACTGACGTAGTTGACGTAGGCGGAGAGTTCGGCGGCCGGCTCGGGTTCGTAGTAGAAGTCGATGAGCCGCTCGGCGTTCGTCTTGTGGCGCGCCTTGTTGGGAATCATCAGGTTGTCGGTCGACGTCATGTAGCCGCTGTCCGGGATGACGTACGCGACGTCCGGGTTGTCGGCCTGGAGCTGTACGACGTCTCCGCCCCAGGCGACGCAGGCGGCCAGGTCGCCCTTGCTGAGGTCCGAGGTGTAGTCGTTGCCGGTGAACCGGCGGATCTGCCCCTTGTCGACGGCCTTCTGGAGGCGGGCGATCACCGCGTCGTAGTTGTCGTCGGTGAACTTCGCCGGGTCGATGCCCATGTCGAGCATGGTCATGCCGACGGTGTCCCGCATCTCGGTGAGCAGCCCGACCCGGCCCTTGAGCGCGGGGTTGTCGAGCAGGTCGGAGACCGACTTCACCTCGACGCCGTCCAGGGCCTTCTTGTTGAAGGCGACGACGGTCGAGATGCCCTGCCAGGGGTAGGAGTAGGCGCGGCCCGGGTCCCAGTCGGGACTGCGGAACTGGTCGGTCAGGTTGGCGAAGGCGTGCGGGAGGTGGGACGCGTCCAGCTTCTGGACGTAGCCGAGCCGGATCATGCGGGCGGCCAGCCAGTCGGTGAGGACGATCAGGTCGCGTCCGGTGTCCTGGCCCGCGGCGAGCTGCGGCTGGATCTTGCCGAAGAACTCGTCGTTGTCGTTGATGTCCTCGGTGTACTTCACCGTGATGCCGGTCCGCTTGCGGAAGGCGTCGAGGGTCGGGTGGGTCTTCCCGCTGTCGTCGACGTCGATGTACTCGGGCCAGTTGGAGAAGTTGACCACCTTCTCCGCGGCCGAGTGGTCGTCGGCGGAGACGCCGCCCTGGGACTTGCCCGCCGCGGGGATGCCGCAGGCGCTCAGTGCCCCGACGCCGCCGACCGCGAGCGCACCGCCCAGGAACGACCGGCGGGCCAGGGCGGCCCTGCCGCTGCGGAGGCTGCGCCGGATGGCGGCCACTTCGACCGGCGAAGGGCGGTCGGGCTCGTACTGCCTCATGCGCTGGATGCCCTTTCGGGAAGAGGGCCGTGATGAGCGGCCGCAGGTATGACTATCGGTCCCCGAAGATCGTGCGGTGCCAGTCCTTCCTGGCCACCGCAGTGTTGTCGAACATTACGTGCTTGACCTGGGTGTACTCCTCGAACGAGTACACCGACATGTCCTTGCCGAAGCCGGACGCCTTGTAGCCGCCGTGCGGCATCTCGCTGATGATCGGAATGTGGTCGTTGACCCACACACACCCCGCCTTGATCTCGCGGGTGGCGCGGTTCGCGCGGTAGACGCTGCCGGTCCACGCGGAGGAGGCAAGGCCGTACGGGGTGTCGTTGGCCAGCCGGATGCCCTCATCATCACTGTCGAACGGCAGAACGACCAGCACCGGACCGAAGATCTCGGACTGGACGACCTCGCTGTCCTGCGGCGCGTCGGCGATCAGCGTGGGCCGGTAGTAGGCGCCGCCCTTCAGCTCGCCCTGCGGCGCCTCGCCACCGGTGACCACGCGCGCGTAGCCGCGCGCCCGCTCCACGAAGCCGGCGACCCGGTCCCGCTGGGCGTGCGAGATCAGCGGTCCGAGGTCGGTGCCCGGGGCGAACGGGTCGCCCAGCCGCACGGTCTCCATCAGGGCGGCCGTCCGCTCGACGAAGGCGTCGTACAGCGGCCGCTGCACGTAGGCGCGGGTGGCGGCGGTGCAGTCCTGCCCGGTGTTGATGAGCGCCCCGGCGACGGCGCCGTTCGCGGCCGCCTCCAGATCGGCGTCGTCGAAGACGACGAACGGCGCCTTGCCGCCGAGTTCCAGGTGGAGCCGCTTGACGGTCGCGGTGGCGACCTCGGCGACCCGCTTTCCGACGCCGGTGGAGCCGGTGAAGGAGGTCATGGCGACGTCGGGGTGCCCGACGAGGTGTTCACCGGCCTCCCGCCCGGTCCCGGTGACGATGTTGACGACACCGTCGGGGATGCCGGCGAGGGTGGCCGCCTCGGCGAAGAGCAGCGAGGTCAGCGGCGTCAGCTCGGCCGGCTTCAGCACGATCGTGTTGCCGGCCGCGATCGCCGGGAGGATCTTCCACGCGGCCATCTGGAGCGGGTAGTTCCAGGGCGCGATCGACCCGACGACGCCGATCGCCTCGCGGCGGACGTACGAGGTGTGGTCGCCGGAGTACTCACCCGCCGCCTGGCCCTGCAGGTGCCGGGCGGCACCCGCGAAGAACGCGGTGTTGTCGATGGTCCCCGGCACGTCGAACTCGCGCGACAGCTTGAGCGGCTTGCCGCACTGGAGCGACTCGGCGCGGGCGAACTCCTCCGCGCGGTCGGCGAGCACGGCGGCGAACCGGTGCAGCGCGTCCGACCGCTCGCCGGGGGTCACTCCGGACCAGCCGGGGAACGCGTCCCGCGCGGCGGCCACGGCCCGGTCGACGTCGTCCGTCCCGGCCAGCTCGTAGGTGTAGACCTCCGCGCCGGTGGCCGGGTCGACGACGGCGTGGGTACGGCCCGAGGTGCCCTTGCGGAACCGGCCCGCGATGAACTGCGCGCCGCCCGCGAGCCGCTCCTGCGCGGGGAAGGTCTCCGGGGTGGCGGTGCCCGGCTTGTCCATGTCGCTTCTCCTCCGCCGTCACCCCGTCCCGAGAGGCGGGTGGCGTAGCTCCAGCTCGATTTGACTGCCGATCCTGACAGAGCAGTGGGAGTCCAACAAGTGATTCCGTTGTTGCCTTTTGGTTACGCGACGGAATCTGTCGACCACCTGTCGAGTCAAGGAGGAAAAGGCGGGACGGAGTGTCAGTGGTGCCTGCCAGACTGCCGTGCATGGTGAAGATCGATTCCGCGGAAGCCCTGATCAGGGCGATCCGGGCAGGGGCCGGGATCACGTACCTGCACTTCTGGGGACACCGGCCGAGGCACGACGGGCAGCTCTCGGCGAGCTGCCTGAGCCAGTGGTGGCCGTCACCCTTCGTGGTCGACGGTGTGGAGTACGCGACCGCCGAGCACTGGATGATGGCAGGAAAGGCCCGGCTGTTCGGGGACGCGGAGGCGGAGCGCCGGATCGTGGCGGCCGGGCATCCCGCGGCCGCGAAGAAGGCGGGCCGGCTGGTCAGGAACTTCGACGAGGCGACATGGCAGCAGGAGCGCTTCGGGATCGTCACCGAGGGCAGCGTGCACAAGTTCGCCGCCGACCCGGACCTGCGGGCGTTCCTGCTCGCGACCGGCGACCGCGTACTGGTGGAGGCGAGCCCGATGGACCGGGTCTGGGGCATCGGCCTGGCGGCGACCGACGAGGCAGCCACGGACCCGTCCCGCTGGAAGGGCCTGAACCTGCTGGGCTTCGCTCTGATGGAGGCGAGGGAGCGGCTGCGGGGGTCCGCGGGGGCGGAGGCGTAGAGGTAAGGGGGGCGGGGCGTGTGTCGGCGGGATTCCCGCCCGGCGGGGGGGCGCGCGTCTGTGGGATTCCCGTCCGACGGGGGGCGCGCGTCGGGGGGATTCCGCCTGGCGGATGGCGCGCGTCGGCGGGATTCCGTGCGACGGGGGGCGGGGCGCGTGTCGGCGGGATTCCCGCCCGGCGAGGGGGCGCGCGTCTGCGGGATTCCCGTCCGACGGGGGGCGGGAATCCCCTCCGGCGGGAGACGGGTCCGCAGCGCGCGGTAGGCCGACGTTCCCCACTGGCGGAGGCGCGGGGCGCGGCGGATAGGGGGCGGGATTCCCGTCCGGCACCCTCCGGCGGGGGGCCGGGAACGCGGCACGCATGGAAAGGGGGTCAGGCCGAAGCGGCGCGGGGCCCCATCCGCCAGCGGCTCGGGCGCGGGGGTGAGGCCTGCCCCGCTCACCCGCGCCTTGCGACCACGGCCACCGGGAGACTCGCTAACGCGTGCTCGCCACCACCAGCGCCGCGATGAAGGCCACGGCGAGGAGGAGCCCCACCGAGCCGCAGATGATCCCCGCCAGGGCCTGGCCTCCGTTGGTGGCCTCCCCGCGCCGGACCCGGGCGCGGCCGATCGAGCCGAAGACGATGGCCAGCACCCCCATCACCAGCGCGACCGGCCACGCGCAGAACCCGACGACACTGATGATCCCGGTGACGAGACTCCCCGTGCCCAGACCGTTGTTGGGCATCGGCTGCATGCCGGGCCAGCCGCCGTACCCGCCAGGGCCGCCGGGGTACGGCGGATACGGCTGTCCCGGGTAGCCGTAGGCGGGACCAGGACCCGGACCAGGTCCCGGCCCCGGTGCGCCCGGGTAGCCGTAGGGAACCGGTCCCGGCCCGCCCGGCGCCAGCGGCGGCGGAGGCACGGCCGCGCCCTGCGGATACATCGGCACCGGCGGAGCGGGAGGGGTCGGCGCGGGCCAGGTGCCGGGCGCCGCGAAAGGCTCGGCCGGCGCCGCGTCCGGCGGAGCCCCGTACGGGTTCGCCCAGTCCTGGGGAGGCACCCGGTCCTGCGGGCCCGGCAGCGCGGCGACGGTCTGCTGGTCGTGGACCGACGGCCGCACCGGCGCCGGCGCCGCCCCCTCCGCCGTGTCCGCGGTCTTGTCCAGCCGTATCCTCGCACCGTCCGGCGCCTCGTCAGCCATCTCGCGATGTCCCCTCTCCTGCACGCGTGCCGCCGTCATGCTAAGGCCCGTCCCGCGCCGACGCCGGTCCGGCCTACGATGGCCCGGAATCACCGATCAGCCGATCACCGCGCGGAGGCGCAGCTCACGGCCGTGAACACCGCCCGAGGCACCCTCGCGCCGTTCCGGGGAGGAACCCTTGACCGACCACCGCACCGACCCCGCCCTCCGCGATGTGCACGCCTTCATCGCCGGGCTGCCCAAGGCCGAACTGCACGTCCACCACGTCGGCTCCGCCTCTCCCCGGATCGTGTCCGAACTGGCCGCCCGGCACCCCGACTCCAAGGTGCCCAGCGACCCCGAGGCCCTGGCCGACTACTTCACCTTCACGGACTTCGCGCACTTCATCGACGTCTATCTCTCGGTCGTCGACCTCATCCGTACGCCCGAGGACGTCCGGCTGCTCACCTACGAGGTCGCCCGCGAACTCGCCCGCCAGCAGGTGCGCTACGCCGAGCTGACCATCACCCCGTTCTCCTCCACCCGCCGCGGGATCGACGCGCGGGCCTTCATGGACGCCATCGAGGACGCCCGCAGAGCGGCGGAGACCGAGTTCGGGACGGTGCTGCGGTGGTGCTTCGACATCCCCGGCGAGGCGGGCCTCGAGGCCGCCGAGGAGACGGTCCGGCTCGCGACCGACGACCGGCTCCGCCCGGAGGGCCTGGTCTCCTTCGGTCTCGGCGGCCCCGAGATCGGCGTGCCCCGGCCGCAGTTCAAGCCGTACTTCGACCGGGCGGTGGCGGCCGGCCTGCACTCCGTCCCGCACGCCGGTGAGACCACCGGCCCGCAGACGGTCTGGGACGCCCTCGTCGACCTGCACGCCGAGCGCATCGGGCACGGCACCAGCTCCGCGCAGGACCCGAAGCTCCTCGACCACCTCGCCGACCGGCGCATCGCGCTGGAGGTGTGCCCGACCTCCAACATCGCCACCCGCGCCGTCCGCACTTTCGACGAGCACCCGATCAGGACGTTCGTGGACGCGGGCGTGCTGGTCACGGTCAACTCCGACGACCCGCCGATGTTCGGCACCGACCTGAACAACGAGTACGCCGTCGCCGCCCGCCTCCTCGGCCTCGACGAACGCGGCGTCGCCGACCTCGCCAAGAACGCGGTGGAGGCGTCCTTCCTGGATCTGGCCGGCAAGGCCAGGATCTCCGCCGAGATCGACGCGTACACGAAGGCATGGCTCGCCCCCTGAGGAACCGCCGCGGGCCCCTGAGAGCATGGGCCCATGCAGACCGTGACCGCCGTGGCCCACCGCGGCGACCCCTATCGCATCCGTGAGAACACGTCGGCCTCCCTGCGTTCCGCGCTCCAGCACGGCGCGGACGCGGTGGAGATCGACGTACGGCTGACCCGGGACGGCGTCCCGGTCCTCCTGCACGACGCGACCCTCAAACGCCTCTGGGCGGTCGACCGGCCGCTGTCCGCGCTCTCCGCGGAGGAGGTGCGCGGTCTCACGGACGGCGGCGTGCCGACGCTCGCCGAGGCGCTGGCCGCGACGGCTGACAGCCGCGTGATGATCGACCTGCCCGGCGGTCCGAGCGAGCGGGCGGTGGCGCGGATCGTCGCCGTGGCCCGGGAGTGCGGTGCGGCGGAGCGCGTCTACTACACGGGGGACGCGGCCGCGATGCTGGCGGTGCGGGCGGCGGACGGGGCGGCCGAGATCGCCCTGACCCGCACGACGTCGGCGCCCGTGCGCCCGGCGCTCCTGGACGTGATCCGCCCCCGTTTCCTCAACTTCCGCTTCACCCTGCTCGACCACGACCTCATCGAGCACGTCCACCACGGCGGTCACCTGGTCTCGTGCTGGACCCCGGACACCCGCCGCGCGATGCGCCGCCTGCTGGACATGGGCGTCGACTCCGTCACGACGAACCGGGTGGACGTGCTCGACGCGCTCCGCCGACGGTCCGCCGAGGGCTGACCGGCCGTACGGGGCAGAGGGCGGGCCGGACGGAAGCCCCCCTCTGCCGGGCCGGCCGATCCAGGCGTAGCATCTGAACGAAACAGTTTCGTTCACGGAACGGACCTCGCATGGAGAAGACAGGCACGGTCTCCGTACTCGTCGTCAACGGCCAGTCCCTGCAACGCCTCGCCCTGCGCATGCTGCTCACCGCCGAGCCCGGCCTGACGGTCGCCGGGGAGGCGACGGACGGGGACGAAGCGATCCGCGCGAGCGCCGAACTCCGCCCCGACGTCGTGCTGATGGACGGCCGGCTGTCCGGTGCGGCCGGTACCGGGACCATCCGGCACCTGACCCACCCGGCTCCCCGGACGCCCCGCGTCCCCGGATTCCCCGCCGCCGAGGAGACCCATGTCCCCCGGATCCTGGTGCTGACCCCGGCCGGACAGGAGGCGGAGGCCTGGGCAGCGCTGCGCGCGGGCGCCGGCGGCTTCCTCCTCGACGACGCCGATCCTGCCGAACTGACCGCGGCGATCCGGGTGGTGGCCGCCGGGGAGGCCGTCATCCCGCCCGGCCCGACCCGTGCGCTCATCGACGCCGTCCGCGAGCAGCACACCGTCCGCCCCCTCCCCCGCGTCGCCGGGCTCGGCGCGCTCACCGGACGCGAGCGCGACGTTCTGGTCGCCGTGGCCTCCGGCTGGTCCAACGCCGAGATCGCCCAGTGGCTGTCCATCGCACCGACCACCGTGAAGACCCACGTCAGCAACGTCCTCGCGAAGATCGGTGCCCGCGCCCGCGTCCAGGCGGTGACCTTCGCCTACGAGACGGGCCTGATCCGCCCGGCCGCGTGACGCGGGCCGCGACACCCCTGCCTCCATCCATGCACCACACGCATGGGCAACCTCTTTGTCAGGCATTGGACGCATGCATGGCCGCCTGCGAGGCTTCCGGAGAGCGTTCCCCGGAGGTGCGGGCTCTCCGAGGCGCCCCGAACGCACACCGGCAGCACTCTGGAAGCGACGCGGAAAGCCGACAAGGAGCCGATCATGAGGACCCAGTGGAACGCCGCGGAAGGGCACGTCGAGACCACCGCACGCGGCCGCGCCGTGCTCTCCCAGCCCCGCCTCAACCGAGGCACCGCCTTCACGCGGGAGGAACGGCGGTCACTGGGCCTGGTGGGTCTGGTGCCGTCGGCGGTGCTGACCCTGGAGCAGCAGGCCGAGCGGGCGTACCAGCAGTACCAGGCCCAGCCGACCGACCTCGCGAAGAACGTCAACCTCACCGCGCTGCACGACCGCAACGAGGTGCTCTTCTACCGCCTGCTCGGTGACCACCTCGACGAGATGCTGCCCATCGTCTACACCCCGACCGTGGGCCGGGCGATCCAGCGCTACAGCAACGAGTACCGGCGCCCGGCCGGCGTGTACCTGTCGGTGGACGCGCCGGAGGACATCGAAGGAGCCCTCACCGCCACCGGTATGGGCCCCGAGGACGTCGACCTGATCGTCGCCACGGACGGCGAGGCGATCCTCGGCATCGGCGACTGGGGCGTGGGCGGCATCGACATCTCGGTGGGCAAGCTCGCCGTCTACACCGCCGCCGCGGGCATCGACCCGAACCGCACCCTGGCCGTCATGCTGGACGTCGGCACCAACCGCCGGGAACTCCTGGAGAACCCGCTCTACCTGGGCAACCGGCACCCGCGGGTGGACCGGGAGACGTACGACGCGTTCATCGACGCCTACGTCACCACCGCGCGCCGCCTCTTCCCCGACGCCCTGCTGCACTGGGAGGACTTCGGCGCCGCCAACGCCCGCCGGATCCTGGAGCGTTACCGCCCGCACGAGTTCACCTTCAACGACGACGTCCAGGGCACCGGCGCCGTCAACCTCGCGGCCGTGCTCTCCGGGGTGAAGGCCAGCGGGATCGCGCTGCGCGACCACCGCGCGGTGATCTTCGGCGCGGGCACCGCCGGGATCGGCATCGCCGACCAGTTGCGGGACGCCATGGTCGCCGACGGGCTGACCGCCGAGGAGGCCACCGCGCGCGTCTTCGCCGTGGACCGCCACGGCCTGCTCACCGACGACCAGGACGGACTGCGCGACTTCCAGGTCCCCTACGCGCGGCCCGCCGCCGAGGTCGCCGACTGGCGGCGGGACGAGAAGGTCGGCGGCATCGCGCTCGCCGAGGTCGTCGAGCGGGTGCGGCCGACGGTCCTGATCGGCACCTCCGGCCAGGGCGGCTCCTTCACCGAGGACATCGTCCGCACGATGGCCGCCCACACCGACCGTCCGATCGTCCTGCCGATGTCCAACCCGACGGACCTCGCCGAGGCCGTCCCGGCCGACCTGCTGGCGTGGACGGACGGCCGCGCGCTGATCGCCACCGGCAGCCCGTTCCGCCCGGTCGACCAGGACGGGGTCCGGTACGAGATCGGGCAGGCCAACAACGCGCTGATCTTCCCGGGCCTCGGGCTCGGCGCGATCGTCGTCCGGGCCACCCGGGTCACCGACGGCATGCTGACCGCCGCCGCGCACGCCGTCGCCGGGCAGACCGACGCCACCGGACCCGGCGCGCCGATCCTGCCGCTGACCGACCGGCTGCGGGAGACGTCGGTGTCCGTGGCGGTCGCGGTGGCCCGCGCGGCCGCCGCCGACGGGGTGGCGCGGGTGCCGGTGGACGACTCCGTCGAGGAGCGGGTGCGGGCCGCGATCTGGCAGCCGGTGTACCCGCCGATCAAGGCCGTCTGAGGGGCCGCCCGGCCCGCCTCCCGCCCGCGGGCGCCGCTCCCATGCCGCCACGGCCTGCGTCCGGCCTGCTCCATGCGGCGGGAGAATGAATCCATGGATCTCCAGGTACTGCGCTCCTTCCGGGCCGTGGCCGAGGGCGCGACCGTCACCGAGGCCGCGGCCGCGGCGCACCTCACCCAGCCCGCGCTCTCCCGGGCCCTGAACCGGCTGGAGAGCGAGGTCGGCGCCGAACTCCTCCAGCGGGTCGGCCGGGTCCTGCGGCCCACCCCGGCCGGGCGGGTGTTCAAGGAGTACGTCGACACCGTGCTGGACGGTTACGACCGCGGGCGCCGGGCGGTGGCCGAGATGGTCGACCCCGACACGGGCGTGGTCTCGCTGGCCTTCCTGCACACCCTGGGCACCTGGCTGGTGCCCCGGCTGGTCACCGGCTTCCGGCAGCGTTTCGCCGCCGTCCGCTTCGAACTGCACCAGGCCGACGAGAACGGCCTCGCCCAGCACCTGCTGGACGCGACCGCCGACCTGATCATCACCGGCAAGGACCCCGGCCATCCGCTGATCACCTGGCGGCGGCTCCTGGTCGAACCGCTCTGGCTGGCCGTCCCCGCCCGGCACCGGCTCGCGCAGCGGCGGCGGGTGCGGCTGGCCGAGGTGGCCGGCGAGCAGTTCATCGTGCTCAAGCCGGGTTACGGGCTGCGCAGCGTCACCGAGACCCTGTGCCACCAGGCCGGGTTCAGCCCGCTGGTGGGCTTCGAGGGCGAGGAGGTGGAGACGCTGCGCGGGCTGGTGGCCGCCGGTCTCGGCGTCTCCCTGATGCCGGCCGCGCCGGAGGTCACCGCGGCCCACGAGGCCGGCCCGGACCTGCCCGTCCGCTACGTCGGGCTCACCGACGTGCGGGCCGCCCGGGACATCGGCGTGGCCCGGCGCACCGCCCGCACGCTGCCTCCGGCGGCCCGGCGCTTCCTCGACCACGCCCTGCGCGCGACGGCCGGGACGGACGGAGCCCCACAGCCGGCCTGACCGCACCGCACTTAACACAACACGGTTGCACTAATAACGAAACCGTGTTGTGCTGTCGTCATGAGCACTGACACCTGGTTCATCACCGGTTCCTCCCGCGGCTTCGGCCGCGACCTCGCGATCGCCGCCCTGGAGGCCGGCGACAACGTCGTGGCCACCGCCCGCAGGCCCGCCGGGCTGGACGACCTCGTCGAGAAGTACGGCGACCGGGTGCTGCCCGTCGCGCTCGACGTCACCGACCGGGCCGCCGCCGAGGCCGGTCTCCGGGCCGCCGTCGAACGGTTCGGCCGGGTCGACGTCGTGGTCAACAACGCGGGATACGCCAACCTCGGCGCCGTGGAGACGACCCCCGAGGACGACTTCCGCCGCCAGTTCGACACGAACTTCTGGGGCGTCTACCACGTCTCCACCGCCGCGCTCCCGATCCTCAGGGCGCAGGGCGGCGGCACCCTCGTGCAGTTCTCCTCGATCGGCGGCCGCGTCGGAGGCACCCCCGGCCTCGGCTCCTACCAGGCCGCCAAGTTCGCCGTGGACGGCTTCACCCGGGTCCTCGCCGCCGAGACGGCACCGTTCGGCATCCGCTGCCTGGTCGTGGAACCCAGCGGCTTCGCCACCGACTGGGCGGGCTCCTCCATGCGGATCCCCGAGGTGGCGCCGGAGTACGACGCCACGGTCGGGGAGATGGTCCGCCTGCTCGGCGGAGCCGTCGCCGCGGCGGGCGACCCGCGGCGCGCCGGCGAGATCCTGGTCCGGGTCGTCAAGGCACCGAACCCGCCCTCGCACCTGCTCCTCGGCGTCGACGCCGTCGAGATGGCCCAGGCGTACTCGCGCGCCCAGCTGGAGGAGGCGGCGGCCTGGGAAGAGGTGGGCCGCTCGGCCGACTTCGGCCAGGACTTCCCGGCCGGACTCCCGGCGCCGGCGGGTCACCAGGACCGGTGAAGGCTCCGGACGGAGCCCGCGCGCGGCGGTGTCAGGCGCACCTTGCCCGTGCCAGGGCGTGGCACGCGATGCCGGGCGCGAACAGCGGCCTCTCCCGCCGGTCGTGATCACCGGAGGCGGCCCGAAGTCTCCTCAGGTCACAGCCCATGGACACGGACCGCGCGGGCGTTCTTCCGCTACAGCCCCGCGATCTTGTTCCAGCGCTTGGCGAAGTCCACCCGCTCGGTCGACGTGATGTCGCGGGCGATGGCCAGGCGCCCGCGCATCGCCGTGTTCGGGAAGATCAGCGGGTTCTCGGCGAGGGCCGCGGTGTCCCTGTCCTTGGACGCGGCGAGGACCTGCTGCGCGGCCGGGACGGGGCAGACGTAGTTGACCCAGGCCGCCAGCCGGGCCGCGACCTCCGGCTCGTAGTAGTGGTCGACGAGACGTTCCGCGTTGGCCTTGTGGGCGGCCCGGTCCGGGATCATCAGGGAGTCCGACCACAGCTCCGCGCCCTCCTCGGGGACGACGAAACGGATGTCGGGGTTGTCGGCCTGCAGCTGGATGACGTCACCGGAGTACGCCTGGCAGGCCAGGACGTCGCCGCTGACCAGGTCCTTGGTGTAGTCGTTGCCGGTGAAGCGGCGGATCTGGCCGCGGGCCAGCTGCCGTTCCACCTCGTCGCACACGTCGTAGAAGTCGTCGGCCGTCCACGTGGTGATGTCCACGCCGTTGCCCTGCATCAGCAGCGCGAACGCCTCGTCGAGGCCGGAGAGCAGGGTCACCCGGCCCTTGAGGTCTCTCGCCCACAGGTCCTTGACGTGCCGGATCTCGCGGCCCAGCTTCCGGTGGTTGTAGGCGATGCCGGTGATGCCGGACTGCCAGGGCACCGTGTACAGGCGGCCGGGGTCGAAGGCGGGCGAACGCAGCAGCGGGTCGAGGTACTTGGCGACGTTCGGCTGGTGAGCGCGGTCCATCCGCTGGACCCAGCCGAGCCGGACGAAGCGCGCGCACATCCAGTCGCTGATGACGATCAGGTCCCGGCCCGTGGACTGGTGGTTCATCAGCGCCGGGCTGATCTTGCCGAAGAACTCGTCGTTGTCGTTGATCTCCTCGGTGTAGTCGACGGAGATCCCGGTCTGCTTCTCGAAGGCGTCGAGGGTGGGCCGCCTGTTCGGGTTGTCGTCGTCGACGTCGATGTACAGCGGCCAGTTGGAGAAGACCAGCTCGCGGTCCCGTGCGGACAGGTCGGTCACGGCGCGGTCGTCCGCCTTGACGTACGCGGCGGGCACCCCGCAGCCGGCCAGGCCGCCCAGCGCGGCGGTGCCGCCGAGCGCGCGCAGCAGGGTACGACGGGACGGCCGAGGCGTTCGGGAAGGATTCTGGGGCACGTCTTCAGCATGTCTCGCCCGGCCTCCGCCGGGCAATCGACGGTCCGTCGAGCGGCCTGACGCGGACAAGACACCTTGTCGATGACCTGGGTCGACCCGCCGTGACGGGCCCGTCCACCGGCACGGAAAGGCGCTGCCGGGGGGTCTCCCGCCCCGGCAGCGCCGCATTCCCGGACCACGTGCTCCGCACTACGCGTCGAGCGACGTCATCACGTGCTTGATCCGCGTGTAGTCGTCGAAGCCGTAGGCCGACAGGTCCTTGCCGTACCCGGACTTCTTGAACCCGCCGTGCGGCATCTCCGCGACCAGCGGGATGTGGGTGTTGATCCACACGCAGCCGAAGTCCAGCTTCTTGGACATCCGCATCGCCCGCCCGTGGTCCTTGGTCCACACGGAGGAGGCCAGCGCGTACTCGACGCCGTTGGCCCACTCGGTGGCCTGGTCCTCGTCCGTGAAGGACTGAACGGTGATGACCGGTCCGAAGACCTCGTTCTGGATGATCTCGTCGTCCTGCTTGAGGCCGGAGACGACGGTAGGGGCGTAGAAGTAGCCCTTGTCGCCGACCCGCTGGCCGCCGGCCTCGACCTTGGCGTGGGCGGGCAGCCGCTCGATGAAGCCGGAGACCTGCTTGAGCTGGTTGGGGTTGTTGAGGGGGCCGAAGAGCACGTCCTCGTCGTCCGGCTGCCCGGTCTTCGTCTCGGCCGCGGCCTTCGCCAGCGCGGCGACGAACTCGTCGTGGATGGACTCCTGGACGAGGACGCGGGTGGCGGCCGTGCAGTCCTGGCCGGCGTTGAAGAAGCCGGCGACGGAGATGTCCTCGACGGCCTTGGCGATGTCGGTGTCCTCGAAGACGACGACCGGCGCCTTGCCGCCCAGCTCCAGGTGGACCCGCTTGAGGTCCTTGGAGGCGGACTCGGCGACCTGCATGCCGGCGCGCACCGAGCCGGTGATGGAGGCCATCGCCGGGGTCGGGTGCTCGACCATGAGGCGGCCGGTGTCACGGTCACCGGTGACCACGTTGAAGACGCCCTTGGGGAGGATGCCGCCGAGGATCTCGGCCATCAGCACGGTCGACGCCGGGGTGGTGTCGGACGGCTTCAGCACGACGGTGTTGCCCGCGGCGAGCGCCGGGGCGAACTTCCACACGGCCATCATCATCGGGTAGTTCCAGGGCGCGACCTGCGCGCAGACGCCGATCGGCTCGCGGCGGACGATGGAGGTCAGGCCCTCCATGTACTCGCCGGCCGAGCGGCCCTCCAGCATCCGGGCCGCGCCCGCGAAGAAGCGGATCTGGTCGATCATCGGCGGGATCTCCTCGGAGCGGGTGAGCCCGACGGGCTTGCCCGTGTTCTCCACCTCGGCCGCGATGAGTTCCTCGGCGCGCTCCTCGAACGCGTCGGCGATCTTCAGGAGGTACCTCTGGCGCTCGGCGGGCGTGCTGTCCCGCCACGCCGGGAAGGCCTGGGCGGCGGCGGCCATGGCCGCGTCGACGTCGGCCGCCCCGGACAGCGGCGCCGTCGCGTACGCCTCGCCGGTCGCGGGGTTGACCACCTCGGTGGTCCGTCCGTCGGCGGCGTCCCGGAACTCACCGGCGATGTAGTTCTGTAGTTTGCGCAGCCGACCCAGCTCGGTACTCACTGCCGGCCCTCCAAGATTCGGGTGTCCATTGACTGAGACACCCACAGTAATCCGAGATCCCACGTTTTCAACACCCCCGCCCCGGCCCCCCCTGCGAAATCCGCAGTACTGGGTACCTCAAACAACGAATTTCATCGAAGCGGCCTTGCGGAACCGTCGAGACGTCGTGCACAGTGAGGTCGTGGCCAGTCGAAGCGCAGACCAGAGGGACTCCTCCCGCGAGTCCAGGAACGGCACCCCGCAGTTGGATGCCGTCTCCCTCGCCATCATCCAGCAGCTCCAGGAGGACGGCCGCCGACCGTACGCCGCGATCGGCAAGGCCGTCGGCCTGTCGGAGGCGGCCGTGCGCCAGCGCGTCCAGAAGCTGCTGGACCAGGGCGTGATGCAGATCGTCGCCGTCACGGACCCGCTCACCGTGGGCTTCCGCCGGCAGGCGATGGTCGGCGTCAACGTCGAGGGCGACGTCGAGTCGATAGCGGACGCGCTGACGGCCATGTCGGAAGTCGAGTACGTGGTGATGACCGCGGGCTCGTTCGACATCCTCGCGGAGATCGTCTGCGAGGACGACGACCACCTGCTGGACGTCATCAACAAACGCATCCGGGCGCTGCCCGGCGTGCGCTCCACCGAAAGCTTCGTCTACCTGAAGCTGAAGAAGCAGACCTACATGTGGGGAACCCGATAACCGTGACCCAGAAGGACCTCAGCCGCACCGCGTACGACCACCTGTGGATGCACTTCACCCGCATGTCCTCGTACGAGAACTCACCCGTCCCGACCATCGTCCGGGGTGAGGGCACCTACATCTACGACGACAAGGGCAAGCGCTACCTGGACGGTCTCGCGGGTCTGTTCGTGGTCCAGGCCGGTCACGGCCGCACGGAACTCGCCGAGACCGCCTTCAAGCAGGCCCAGGAACTGGCCTTCTTCCCGGTGTGGTCGTACGCCCACCCCAAGGCCGTCGAGCTGGCCGAGCGCCTCGCCGACTACGCCCCCGGCGACCTGAACAAGGTCTTCTTCACCACCGGCGGCGGCGAGGCCGTGGAGACCGCCTGGAAGCTCGCCAAGCAGTACTTCAAGCTCAAGGGCAAGCCGACCAAGTACAAGGTCATCTCCCGCGCGGTCGCCTACCACGGCACCCCGCAGGGCGCCCTGTCGATCACCGGCCTGCCGGCCCTGAAGGCGCCGTTCGAGCCGCTGGTGCCGGGCGCGCACAAGGTGCCGAACACCAACATCTACCGCGCGCCGCTCTTCGGCGACGACCCGGAGGCCTTCGGCCGCTGGGCCGCCGACCAGATCGAGCAGCAGATCCTCTTCGAGGGCCCGGACACCGTCGCCGCGGTCTTCCTGGAGCCCGTGCAGAACGCCGGCGGCTGCTTCCCGCCCCCGCCCGGCTACTTCCAGCGCGTGCGCGAGATCTGCGACCAGTACGACGTGCTGCTCGTCTCCGACGAGGTCATCTGCGCCTTCGGCCGCCTCGGCACGATGTTCGCCTGCGACAAGTTCGGCTACGTCCCGGACATGATCACCTGCGCCAAGGGCATGACCTCGGGCTACTCCCCGATCGGCGCCTGCATCATCTCCGACAAGCTCGCCGAGCCCTTCTACAAGGGCGACAACACCTTCCTGCACGGCTACACCTTCGGCGGCCACCCGGTCTCCGCGGCCGTGGGTCTCGCCAACCTCGACCTGTTCGAGCGCGAGAACATCAACCAGCACGTGCTCGACAACGAGGGCGCGTTCCTGTCCACGCTGCAGAAGCTGCACGACCTGCCGATCGTCGGCGACGTCCGCGGCAACGGCTTCTTCTACGGCATCGAGCTGGTGAAGGACAAGCACACCAAGGAGTCCTTCAACGAGGAGGAGACCGAGCGCGTCCTGTACGGCTTCCTCTCCAAGGCCCTGTTCGACAACGGCCTGTACTGCCGTGCCGACGACCGCGGCGACCCGGTCGTCCAGCTCGCCCCGCCGCTGATCTCCAACCAGGAGACCTTCGACGAGATCGAGCAGATCCTGCGCGCCACGCTGACGGAGGCGTGGACGAAGCTCTGATCATCAGATCAGCGGAATGACGCGGCCCCGGTGCCGTCCGTTCGAGTGAGAACGGCGGCCCGGGGCCGTGTGCCGTCCGGGCTCGGCCCGACGACCTGCCTAGCGTGCACGTGACCGATCGGCCCAGCCTTCGTTCCCCCGGACGGGGGATCGGACACGGGAAAACGGATCAGAACCGAGGTGTACGCCCATGGAGGCCCCGCCGGACAACGACGTGCTGTGGGCACGCTCCCTGCACTTCAGCCACCAGGACGGCTCGCCCGGTGTCACCGGCGTCTCGCTCGGTGTCCGGGAGGGCGAGATCCTCGCCGTCAGCGGCCCGCGCGGCAGCGGCAAGACCACGCTGCTCAGGTGCCTGTCCGGTCTGGTCCCGGCGCAGCACGGCGAGGTCTGGTTCAACAGCACGGCCGTGCACCGGATGGGCCCGATGACCCGCGAGCGGCTGCGCCGCGACCGCTTCGGCTGGATCGACCCGGCCCCGGCCCTGGTCCCCGAGCTGAACGTCTGGGAGAACACCGCCCTGCCCCTCATGCTGCGCGGCACCGGCCGCCGCCGGGCCAAGGTGGCCGCGCTGGAGTGGCTGGAGCGCCTCGACGTCGGCGACAAGTCCCGCCGTCACCCCGCCCAGCTCCAGCAGGCCGAACGCCAGCGCGTCTGCATCGCACGCGCCCTCGCGCCCGCCCCCACGATCCTCTTCGCCGACGAGCCGACGGCACCGCTGCACCGCGCCGACCGCGCGCACGTGCTGCGCACCCTCACCACGGCGGCCCGTTCGCACGGCATCACGGTCGTCCTCGCCACGCACGACGCCGAGACGGCGGCCCTCGCCGACCGCACCGTCCAGCTCCTGGACGGCCGCCGGGTCAACACCGTCCACCTGCCGCCGGTGCCCGAGACGGAAGGCCGGGCCGAGTGCTCGCTCTCCGTCTGACCCGCGCCGCCCGCCCGGCCGTCCACCTGCGCCGCCTCCTGGTGGCCGCGGCGGCCGCCGGCACGGGCTTCCTGCTGCTGTCCGCCCTCGGCTACGCGATGGTCCACCCGACCCACTCGACGGCCGCGCTGCTGCGCCTGGCCTGGTGCCTGGGCCCGCTCGCCGCCACGGTGTACCTCGCGATCGCGGTGGCCCGCACCGACCCCGGCACCCGGCCGCGCCCCGGCCTGTCCGCCCTTGGTCTGGGCCCGGGCCGGCTGATGGCCGTCGCCGCCCTCAACACGGCCCTGGCCTGCACCCTGGGCTCGCTCGTCGCCCTCCTGGTCTTCCTGCACCTGCGCGGCGATCTCACGGGCATGCCCTTCGACGGCGCGGCGAAGGACTTCCTGGCGGCGAACAGGTCGCTGCCCGTGCCGGCGGCGCTGACCCTGCTCGCCGTCCTGCCGGTGCTCGCGTCCGCGGCGGTGGCGGTGACCCTCCGGCCGCGGGACCTGCCGGACCCGGCGGCCCGCGCGCGGGGCTTCGGCCGGTTCGGGGCCTACGGCAAGCGGGCGCAGGCCGAGACCTTCGGGACGTACGGCCGCTTCGGCGCCCGCCTCTTCGGCTCCCCGCCGCGGCCCGCGCCGCCCGCCACGGCCGACCGCGCCGCCGACGGCTCCGCCCCGGACGACTCCACCGCGCGCGCCGACGCCGCGGACGGCACCGGGCAGGCACCCGCGGATCAGGCCGCCCCGCCCGCGGCGGCGTCCGGACCGGCGGCCCTCGCGAAGACGCCCACCGGTCTCCCCTGGGGCGTCGCGGTGATCGCCGCCGGCCTCGCCGTGGAGTCCTACGCCGGCGCCACCGCGTCCGCCCCGCGCACCACCCTCCCCGGCGGGCTGACCGTCGGCCCCGTCGGCGTCCTGGCCGGGTGGGCCCTGACCGCCCTCGGGCTGGCACTGGCGGCCCCCGGCCTCACCCACCTCTGCGGCCGCGTCCTGCAGGCCGTGCGCCCCGGCGCGCTGCGCCTCCTGGCCGGCCGCGTCCTGATGGCGGAGGCCACCCGCATCGGCCGCCCGCTCGGCATCGTCTGCGCGGTGGCGTCGGCGGGCTTCGCGGCCCGCACGCTCCACGCCGACGGCCGCGCCCTCGCCTTCGGCCCGCTCACCGCCCTCGGCGGTCTCGTGGTCGCCGGCTGCGCGGTGGCCACCCTGCTGACCGCGGCCGTGGAGGCCCGCCAACTGCGCGCCGACACCACCGCGGCCCTGCTCCGGGTCGGCGCGCCGGCCACCGTGCTGCGCGGCGCCGCGGCCCTGCGCACCGGCGCCCTGCTGGCCTTCTTCGTGCCCCTGACCCTGCTGGTCGCCGACCTCGCCGCGCTGCCCCTCGCCCGCTGAGCCGCGGTGCGGACCTTCCGACGGCGGATTCCGAACCGACCGATGAGTTTCGCACCTTCCTTCGGTCCAACCCCCCGAACGGCACGACACCCGAGGGAGAGGCCCCCATGTACCAGCAGATGATCTTCGTGAACCTGGCCACCGCCGACGTCGCCGCGTCGCGGAAGTTCTTCACGGAGCTCGGCTACACGATCAACCCGCAGTTCAGCGACGACAACTGCTCCTGTGTCGTGATCAGCGACACGATCGTCGCGATGCTCCTGAGCAAGCAGCGCTACGCCGACTTCACCAAGAAGGAGATCGCCGACTCGACGAAGACCAGCGAGGTGCTGATCTGCCTGAGCGCGGAGAGCCGCGAGAAGGTCGACGAGCTGGTGGAGAAGGCGGCCGCGGCGGGCGGCACGGCGAACGACGACGTCCAGGACCAGGGCTTCATGTACGGCCGCTCCTTCGACGACCTCGACGGCCACAGCTGGGAGGTCGTGTGGATGGACCCGGCGGCCGTGCAGGGCTGACGCCTGGTCTTCCGAGTCGGGAATTCTGTTCAGACAGCGATCCAGGTGCGGATGTCCTTCTCCAGGGCGTGGACGGTTTCGTGGACGCCTCCCTGCCCGACAAACCGGGCCCGCCGGCGTCCCACCGCCTGCGGGGTCGAGCCGGGTCGTGCGGCCACGTCCTTGTTCGACGCCCCGCTCGCGCAGGCCAGGACGATCCGCACCGCTGAGCCCACGCCCGCGGCGTCGAACGGTGCCGCACCCAGCCCTCCAGCGCGGCCCGTTCCCCGCCCGACAGGACCAACTCGGCCTTCGGCCGCCCAGTGCGCGCCACCCCGCAACCCCACACATCCGAACAGAATTCCGGACTCGGAAGACTAGGGTGGGCGGGTGCATCAGACACCCGCCCAGCCGCAGCCCGAAGACGCCGTCCACGACCGTGAGATCGAGTCGCTCGCCGAGTTCGACGCGGTGGTCGCCGTGCACGGCACGCTCGCCCGGTACCGCGTCCAGGCCGTCGATCTGACGGACCGTACGGACGTCCTGCTCGCCACCGACACCGCCGAGGCGGTCTTCCTCGGCTGCCCGATGTCGGACGAGGCCGCCGCCGCGGTCCGCGCCTCGGGCGCCCTGGTGTTCCCGCCCGTACCCGACGTTCCGTTCGATCCCTACCGCGCCTTCGTGTACACGCCGGGCGAACTGTTCGACGGGCTCGGCGCGGGCTACGAGGCGACCCCGGACGCCCGTTCGTACGCCTGGTTCCGGCGGACCAGGGCGGACGGCGACATATTCGCCTCGATGCTCCGCTCCGTGCACGACGACGCGGTCTCCGACGCGCTCGACGAACTCCTCACCGGGGCGCGGGTGGTCGGCGTGATGGGCGGGCACGCGATGGCCCGCGGCACGGCGGAGTACGCCGGTGCCGCCCGGCTCGGCCGGGATCTGGCGCGGTCCGGCCTCACGGTCGCCACCGGGGGCGGCCCGGGCGCGATGGAGGCGGCGAACCTGGGCGCGTACGCGGCGCCGTTCGACGACGGCATGCTGGAGGAGGCGCTGCGGCTCCTCGCCAAGACGCCGTCGTTCCGGCCGTCGGTCGCCGACTGGGCACGCGCCGCCTTCGAGGTCCGCGAACGCTGGCCGGACGGCGGTCCCTCGGTCGGCATCCCCACCTGGTTCTACGGCCACGAGCCGCCGAACGCCTTCGCCGCGCACATAGCCAAGTACTTCGCCAACGCCACCCGCGAGGACGGCCTGTTGGCCCGCTCCACCGCCGGTGTGGTGTTCCTGCCGGGCGCGGCCGGGACGGTGCAGGAGATCTTCGACAACGCGACGCCGAACTACTACGAGTCACGGGGCGAGCCGACCCCGATGGTGCTCGTCGACGAGGCGCACTGGAGCGAGCGGCTGCCGGCTTGGCAGCTCCTGACCTCGCTTGCCCAGGACCGGCCGATGGCGTCCCGTATCGCCCTCGTTGACCGGATCGAGCAGGCCGCCGAGGCGCTGAAACGTCTTAGCATCTAATAAGAAGGTAAAGTCAACGCCCGTGGGCCGCATATGCATTGACACTCCTTACGGCGCACTTATAGACCTGTGAGCCTCTTGGGGTAGCTGATGCCTCACCTCACGTTGCGTCAACTGCTCCACAAGCCCCCCGCAGTTATGCACCCAGTAAGGACAAACGTGTCCATATCCCGCCGCAGTGCACGTCGTTCCGTGCGCATCCTGGGAGTTGCCGCTGCGTCGGCCGCGCTGACGCTCGGCGTCTCCGCTTCCGCGCTCGCGTGCAACATCCGCGATTTCTCCGCCGAGGCCACCTGCGACGGCACCAACGGTGTCATCAACGTCAAGGATGTCGACGCCTCGGGTACGTCGGCCACCATCACGGTCTTCCTGGAGAACAACGGCGCCGACGCCAACCAGGTCGGCACCGCTCAGACCGTCAAGGGCTCCCGCGAGGGCACCACGGTCACCTTCTCCGAGAACTGGAAGCCGAACGCGGAGTACCGCGTCCGTGTCAAGGTCGACAGCGGCAACATCCACATCGACAAGGACATCACGCCCAACCTCACCACCCCCTCCACCGCCTGCAAGGCGGAGGAGAGCACCAGCCCGTCCCCGTCGGAGTCGGCCACGCCGTCCCCGTCGGAGTCGGAGAGCACCGCTCCGGCCGAGTCGGACTCCCCGGCCCCCTCGGAGTCGGAGAGCACCGCTCCGGCCGGCACGACGGACAACGCCCCGTCCCCGGCGGTCGGTGACTCCAACCTCGCCGAGACCGGTGCCAACTCCAACACCGGTCTGATCGCCGGCATCGCCGGCGCGCTCGTCGTGGTCGGCGGCGGCGCCGTCTGGTTCGGCATGCGCCGTCGCGGGGCGAACAGCGGAAGCTGACGCACCCGTACCCCCGCACACCGCCGAGGCCCGTCCCCCCTTCCCCGGGGGACGGGCCTCGGCCGTGCCGTCGCCGGGTCCGTCAGCCCAGTACGACGGTCTCCGCGGCGTCGAACTCGACGCCGACGGTGTCGCCGACCGCCGGTGCCTCCCGCAGCGCGCAGGCCGCCGCCAGCCGCGGCCCGTCCCCGGGCTGGAGGTGCACGGTGACATGGGTGCCCTGGAAGGTGCGCGCGGACACCGTGCAGGACAGCCCGGTGCCGGCGGCCGTCAGCCGTACGCCCGCGGGCCGCACCAGGACGGTGCGCGCCCCCTGCGGCCCGTCCCCCGGCACCGGGAGCTTCCCCCACGGCGTCACCGCGACCGTGCCCCGGACGGTCGCCGGGACCACGTTGTCGAAGCCGAGGAAGCGCGCCACGAACGCGTCGGCCGGCCGCTGCCAGACGTCGAGGGGCGTGCCGGACTGGGCGATCCGCCCGTCCCGCATCACCACCACCCGGTCGGCCAGCGCGAAGGCCTCGCCCTGGTCGTGCGTGACCGCGAGCACGGTCGTTCCCAACCGGCCGAAGAGTTCGCGCAGTTCGACCACCAGCCGCTCGCGCAGCGAACGGTCGAGCTGTCCGAGGGGTTCGTCGAGCATCAGCAGCCGGGGGCTGGGCGCCAGCGCGCGGGCGAGCGCCACCCGCTGCTGCTCGCCCCCGGAGAGCCCGGCCACCGCCCGCCCGGCCGCCCCCGGCAGTCCGACCAGCTCCAGCAGCTCCGCCACCCGCTCGGCCTGCCGGTCCCTGCCCTCGCCGCGCATCCGGAGTCCGAAGGCCACGTTCCGGCCCACGTCCCGCTGCGGGAACAGCTGGTGGTCCTGGAACATCAGCCCGACCCCGCGCCGGTGGGCCGGCACCCGCGCCTGGTCCCGGCCGTCCAGCAGCACCCGGCCCTCGTCCGGCGGCCGCAGTCCCGCCACCACCCGCAGCAGCGTCGACTTGCCGCTCCCGCTCGGTCCGAGCACGCACACCACCTCGTGCTCGGCGACCTTCAGGTCCACGGCGTCGAGCACGGCCCGCCCGCCGAACCGCACGGTGGCCCGGTCCAGTTCGAGAAGCGGCATCAGAACTCCCCCGTCCGGTCGGTCCGCAGCCGCTCCAGCACCAGCAGGGCCACCGCGCACACCACCATCAGAATCGTGGAAAGGGCCATCGCCTGGCCGTAGTTGAGATCGCCGGGGCGGGACAGCAGCCGGGCCACGGCGACGGGAAGGGTCGGGTTGTCCGGCCGGGCGATGAAGACCGTGGCCCCGAACTCCCCGAGCGAGACGGCGAAGGCGAAGCCCGCGGCGATCAGCAGCGCCCGCCGCACCAGCGGCAGATCGACCTCCCGCCACACCCGCCAGGGCGACGCCCCGAGCACGGCCGCCGCCTCCCGCAGCCGTTCGTCCACGGCGCGCAGCACCGGCAGCATGGTCCGCACCACGAACGGCACGCCGACCAGCGCCTGCGCGAGCGGCACCAGGATCCAGGACTGCCGCAGGTCCAGCGGCGGCTTGTCGAGGGCGATCAGGAACCCGAAGCCGACGGTCACCGCGGACACCCCGAGCGGCAGCATCAGCAGCGCGTCGAAGCCCCGTACCAGCCGTCCCGCGTCCCTCCGGGCCAGCGCGGCAGCCGCGAGCGCCCCGATCAGCACGGCGACGGCGGTCGCGACCGCGGCGTACTCCAGCGAGGTCACCACCGACTGGACGGGCGCGACCAGGAAGGTGCCGCCGTCGGCGTCGCCGAGGGCCCGGTAGTAGCCGAACCCGCCGTCGAGCGAGCGCCGTACCAGCACCGCCAGCGGCAGCACGAGGAGCACGGCGACGGTGGCGAGGACCCCGCCGAGCAGCGCCCACTGGCCGGGGCCGCGCGGCCGGCGGGCCGTCACCGCCGGGTCCACCAGACGCAGCGCGCTCTCCCGCCGCCGTACCGTCCACGCGTGCACGGCGAGGATCGCGCCGACCGCCATGAACTGCACGACCGTCAGGACGGCTGCCGTGGAGAGGTCGAAGATCTCCGAGGTCTGCCGGTAGATCTCCACTTCGAGGGTGGAGAAGGCAGGTCCGCCGAGGATCTGCACCACGCCGAAGGAGGTGAAGGTGAACAGGAAGACCATCAGCGCGGCGGCGGCCACGGCGGGCGCCAGCGCGGGCAGCGTCACCTTCCGCCAGGCGCCCAGCGGCGAGACGCCGAGCATCCGCGCGGCCTCCTCCTGCCGCGGGTCCAGTTGCGCCCACAGCCCGCCCACGGTCCTCACGACGACCGCGTAGTTGAAGAAGACGTGCGCGATCAGGATGGCCCACACGGTGGTGTCCAGCCGTACGCCCCACAGTTCGTCCAGCAGTCCGCCGCGGCCGACCAGGGCCAGGAACGCCGTGCCGACCACCACGGTCGGCAGCACGAAGGGCACCGTCACCACGGCCCGCAGCACCTGCTTGCCCGGGAAGTCCAGGCGGGCGAAGACGTAGGCGGCGGGCAGCGCGACCAGCAGGGTGAGGCCGGTGGAGGCGAGCGCCTGCCAGGTGGTGAACCACAGGACGTGCCGGATGTCCGGCCGGCCGACGACGTCGGCGATCCGCCCGAACCGCCAGCCGCCGTCCGCCTTCAGACCGCGGCTGACGATCGCCGCGACCGGCCAGGCGAAGAAGACGGCGAAGAACGCGACGGGCACGGCCATCAGGCCGAGCCGCGCCGCGCCTGCGCGCCTGCCGGTCACTTGAGTACGAGCGAGGTCCACGCCTTGACCCACTGGTCACGGTCGGCGGCGATCCTGTCGGGCGCCATGGTCTCGGGGGCCTTCGCGGCCGGACCGTACTTGGTGAACTCGGCGGGCACGCCCGCGCCCTCGACCACCGGGTAGACGAACATGTTCAGCGGCATGTCCTCCTGGAACTCCTTGGAGACCAGGAAGTCGAGGAACGCCTTGCCGCCCTTGGAGTTCGAGGCGTTGCTCAGCAGCCCGGCGAACTCGATCTGCCGGAAGCAGGTGCCGGCCGCGACGCCGGTGGGCGCGGTGCCCGGCTTCGGGTCGGCGTAGATGACCTCGGCGGGCGGCGAGGAGGCGTACGACACGACGAGCGGCCGGTCGCCCTTGGCCTTACGGCCGCCGGCCGAACCGGAGAACTCCTCGTTGTAGGCCTGCTCCCAGCCGTCGACGACCTTCACGCCGTTGGCCTTGAGCTGCTTCCAGTAGGTCTGCCAGCCGTCGTCGCCGTACCGGGCGGCGCTGCCGAGCAGGAAGCCGAGTCCCGGCGAGGAGGTGGCCGCGTTCTCCGTGACGAGGAGGTTCTTGTACTGCGGCTTGACCAGGTCGGCGAAGGAGGCGGGCGGGGCCAGCTTGTGCTCGCTGAAGTACGCCTTGTCGTAGTTGACGCAGATGTCGCCGTAGTCGACGGGCGTCACCCGGTGCTTGCCGGCGTCGAGCTGGTAGTCGGTGCCGACCCGGTCGAGGCCCTTGGCCGTGTACGGCTGGAAGAGGCCGTTGTCGAGCGCCCTGGACAGCAGGGTGTTGTCGACGCCGAACAAGACGTCGCCCTGCGGGTTGTCCTTGGTGAGGATCGCCTTGTTGACGGCCTGGCCCGCGTCGCCGTCCTTGAGGACGCGCACCGTGTAGCCGGACTGCTTCTCGAAGTCCTTGAGCACGTTCTTGGAGACGGCCCACGAGTCGTGGCTGACCAGGGTGACGGTCTTGGAGTCGGCCGGGGCGCCCGAGGACGACCCGCACGCGGACAGCGTGAGCAGACCGAGTCCGACGGCCGCGGACACGAAGGTCTTGGTGTGCACTGGTGTTTTCCTCCTGGGGTGGACCAGGAAGAGACGCGGCCCCACCCGGTGGAACCACCCGGGCAGGGCACAACAGCTTGAGTGATGACCGAACTTCCTACCCAGAATGACCTGGGCGAGGTTCAGAGGGTCTGCGGCCCGATTGCCGCACTCTCAGCGCTGTGGCGCTCCCCTGTCGGAATATGAAGATGTGTCCAGATCCTACCGCTCGGTCGCCGCCAGCTGACCGCACGCTCCGTCGATCTCCTGGCCACGGGTGTCCCGGACGGTGACGGGTACGCCGTGCGCGGCGATCGCCTCGACGAAGGCCTTCTCGTCCTCGGGCCGCGAGGCCGTCCACTGGGAACCCGGCGTCGGGTTCAGCGGGATCAGGTTCACGTGCACGGGCTTGCCCTTGAGCAGGCGGCCCAGCCGGTCGCCGCGCCACGCCTGGTCGTTGATGTCACGGATGAGGGCGTACTCGATGGACAGCCGCCGGCCGCTCTTCTCGACGTACTCGAAGCCGGCGTCCAGGACCTCGCGCACCTTCCACCGGGTGTTCACGGGGACGAGGGTGTCGCGCAGTTCGTCGTCGGGCGCGTGCAGGGAGATCGCCAGCCGGCACTTGAGGCCCTCGTCGGCGAACCGGTGGATCGCCGGCACCAGCCCGACCGTCGACACGGTGATCCCGCGCTGCGAGAGGCCCAGGCCGTCCGGAGCCGGGTCGGTCAGCGCCCGGATGGCGGTGACGACCCGCTTGTAGTTGGCCAGGGGCTCGCCCATGCCCATGAACACGATGTTGGAGAGCCGCGCCGGACCGCCGGGCACGTCCCCGTCCCGGAGCGCCCGCATCCCGTCCACGATCTGGTGGACGATCTCCGCGGTGGACAGGTTCCGGTCCAGACCCGCCTGCCCGGTCGCGCAGAACGGGCAGTTCATCCCGCACCCCGCCTGTGAGCTGATGCACATCGTCACCCGGTCCGGGTAGCGCATCAGCACGGACTCCACGAGCGTGCCGTCGAACAGCCGCCACAGCGTCTTGCGCGTGGTCCCCTCGTCGGTCGACAGATGCCGGACGACGGTCATCAGCTCCGGGAACAGCGCCTCACGCAGCCGGTCCCGGGAGCCGGCCGGAATGTCCGTCCACTGCTCGGGGTCGTGCGCGTACCGCGCGAAGTAGTGCTGCGCGAGCTGCTTGGCACGGAACGGCTTCTCCCCGATCTCGGCCACCGCGTCCTTGCGCTCGGCGGGCGTGAGATCGGCGAGATGCCGCGGCGGCTTCTTGGCTCCGCGCGGCGCGACAAAGGTGAGTTCTCCGGGCTTGGGCATGGTGGTACCAGTGTCGCAGATCCACTTGGGTGACCTGCGGCTGTCTTCGCCTACGGCTGTCGTCAGCAGGCGTCACCGGTCGTCACCGAGTGGCCTCGCACGGCCCAGAGACGGCCCGTGTGTCGATCACTCGTCATTCTCCCGCCGGGCCCATGGCAACGGAGATCGCTTCTCGCTCGGGTAGGAACGTGATCGGGGCCGAGTACGCGGCCAGGTCGTTCACGCGGACCAGGCACAGCTCGCTGGGTTCGATCTCGGAGCCGGACAGGACCACTTCGGTGCTCTCGACACGGCCCCGGGCGACCCAGTACGGGTTGCTGCTGTTCCGCCAGAGTTCGAACGTCACGGGTTTGAGGTTGCCGCACTGCGCTGATGGTCTGCCTGGACGGGACGGCATGACGGCCGGCGTTTGCGCGATCATGAGCACATGGACTCGTGGATGATCAAACACTTCTCCCAGGCCAACCCGGCGGGAACCGGGCAGGATGACGTGCCTGCGCTGCTCCGTAGAGTCGCAGACTCCATCGAACGCCGCGGCTCGGTTCAGGTTCAGGATCTCGTCATGCATACGGAGATCACCGCGGACGGCCCTTGGCCGAGCCTCACGGTGTACTTCCACGACACCGAAGACTGATCCGGACTTCCCCCGGAGCGCTTTGCCCTTCGTCCGCTTCCTTGTCAGGTCGATCACAGGGGTCTGCCCACGTCGGCCAACACCCCCTGCGCCTTGGTCAATCGTCCGCTGAGGTCCAGCGTCGACCGCGGCCGCTCGTGCCTGACGGTGTCAGCCGCCGCACGCGGTCTCGTGCCACCCCTACGGAATCTGGAGCCTCTCGCGGGCTGCCGCCACCCAGCGCAGGACGCCATGCGATTCCGTGTCCTTGGCCAACTCGCCGGCCTCCTTGAGAAGCGCCACCGCGTCGTCCCACTGATGCTGCTCGGCGGCAAGCTCGGCGAGTGTGATCAGATTTGCCGCAACTCCCGGCAGGAACCCTAGCTCCCGGCGTAGGCGGGTGGACTCCTCGAAGTGTTCTCTTGCCGCGTCAAGGCGTCCGGCCATGTGGTCGGCGAAGCCGAGGTGCCGAAGGACGTAGGAAAGGGTCAGCCGGTCATCGGCCTGGGTGGCGAGGTTGCGGGCCCGCATGAAGGCGGGCAACGCCGTCTCCGTGTCGTCGCGGACCACCTGGTGGAAGGCACCGACCCAGAACAGTGCCTCGCCTTCGCCCCGCACGTCGCCGATTCGCTCATACAGCTCTGCTGCCCGCTCGAACAGTTCGAGCTCAAGGGCGTTCGCTACTCGACTGTCCAGGAAGCGGGCATGTTCTACGCGGCCACGGGCTAGGGCGACGTCTGCCTCAACCGCATCGAGCCCCAGCTCAGCATTGACGAGTGTGTCGCTGTCACCACCGAAGACGGCCCGCTCGTATGAAAGATTTGCCTGCTCGATTCGCGTATCCGCAGTCATGTGGTGATCGTACGATCACTGCTCACCCGTATGGCGAGGAATTACGACCACTCTCCCCAGCTCCCTCCTCGTCTGCCGTCGACCCACACACGTGGAGCGGGCGTGGCCCCAGGCGTCCATGAGGTAAGGAAACCTGTAACAGCTCTCGTCCTACATGGTCATGACGCCGGCCGCACCGCCGCATGGCGTGGCTCAGGTGACACAGGGGAGGACCGTCGCCGGACCGGGTGCGCCGACCGGGCTCGGACGCTTCTCGTGGCGGGATCAGCGGCGGATCCGCGCCCGGGTCACCAGGTCACCAGGTCACCGGCAGCGTTCGCGGGCCGCGGATCAGGCCCTGGCGCTGGAATTCGACCTCCTCGGCGGGGACGGCCAGGCGGATGGCCGGGAAGCGGGTGAGGACCGCGGCGATCATGACCTCGGCCTCCATGCGGGCCATGATGGCGGCCATGCAGTGGTGGGGGCCGTGTCCGAAGGCCAGGTGGGGGCCGTCGGTGCGGTCGAAGTCCAGGTCGTCGGGGTCGGGGAAGACCTCGGGGTCGCGGTTGGCGGCGACGTACGCGTTGTAGACGACCTCACCGGCGCGGATCAGCCGGCCGCCGACCTCGACGTCCTCGACGGCGACCCGCGGGATGCCGACGCCGTTGCGGTGCGGGACGTAGCGGAAGAGTTCGTCCACGGCCTTGGGGAGCAGCTCCGGCTCGCGGCGCAGGCGTTCCAGGTGGCCGGGGTGGGTGAGCAGCGCGTACATCATCGAGCCGCTGTTGTTGCGGACCGCGTGCCCGCCGCTGACCTGGATGGCGGTGGCCAGCGAGATCGCCTCGTCGCCGGTGATCTCGCCGGCCTCGGTGGCCTGTGCCAGGACGCCGGCGAGGTCTTCCCCGGGTTCCTCGCGGCGGTGCTGGAGCAGTTCGGTGATCCGGGCGCGGGTGGTGCGGGCGGCGTCCTTGGCGCGCTCCCCGGAGTCGGGGCCCGCCGACAGCAGGGCCTCGCCGGCCGACGCCCAGCGGTGCCAGTCCTTCTCGTCGACGCCGAGGAAGTCACGGATCACCGCGATCGGGAAGGGGCCGTGCAGGTGCTCCATCAGATCGGCCGGCGGTCCGGCGTCCGCCATGGCGTCGAGCAGTACGGCGGCCCGGCGCTCGGCCATCGGCCGCAGCCGCTGCATGGCCCGCCCGGTGAAGGCGCGGGCGACCACCCGGCGCAGCCGGTTGTGCCGGGGCGGGTCGATGTACTGCAGGCCGGCGGTCTGCGAGGCCACCGGCTCGGGGCGCATGCTGGTGACGTCGCGGCCGACGACCTCTTCCCGGGAGAAGCGGGGGTCGGAGGTGACGAAGCGGCAGTCCTCGTACCGGGTGACGAGCCAGGCGTGGCCCTCGCCGTGCGCGAGCCTGATGCGGGTGACGGGCTCGTCGCGCAGCAGTTCGTCGAGGAACGGGTCGGGGTCGAGGGCGGGCAGATCACCGACGGGCCAGGGCCGCACGGGGGGCGGCGGGGGCGGGGTGGGGGCCTGGGCCGGGTCGAGGGGCATGGGCACACTCCCTGCGCGTCGAAGGACTCACGGCGTCCTCACGGGGAGTCTGCCTCCGGACGGGCGGCGAGGCGACTTCTGCTGCGCCGTCCGGGCCGGGAAGCCGACGGGCCCCCGCCTGCGAGAGGCGGGGGCCCGGTCACGACGGGGGTGCGTCAGCCGCTGCCGACGAAGAGCACCAGCAGCAGCCACACCACCGGAGCCGTGGGAAGCAGCGAGTCCAGCCGGTCCATGATGCCGCCGTGGCCCGGGAGCAGGGTGCCCATGTCCTTGATGCCCAGGTCGCGCTTGATCATGGACTCGCCGAGGTCGCCGAGGGTGGCGCTGGCCGCGACGGCGAGGCCCAGCAGCAGGCCCTGCCACCAGGTGCCGTCGTCGATCAGGAACTCCATGCACAGCGCGCCCGCGGCCATGGCGAACAGCACGGCGCCGACCAGGCCCTCACGGGTCTTGCCGGGGCTGATGCGCGGGGCGAGCTTGTGGGTGCCGAAACGCCAGCCGACCGCGTAGGCGCCGGTGTCGCTGACCACGGTGAGGAGCAGGAAGGTGATCACCCGGCGCGGGCCGTCGTCCGCGGTGAGCATCATGGAGACGAAGGTCGCCAGGAACGGGACGTAGAACGCCGCGAAGAGGCCCGCCGTGACGTCCTTGAGGTAGCCCTCGGGGGGTTCCGTCATCCGCCAGATCAGGACCGCAAGCCCGGTGAGCGCCAGGGCGACCCAGGCTCCCTCGGCCCCGCGGGCGTAGCCGGCGACCACCATCGCGGCTCCGCCGAGCGCCAGCGGGACCAGCGGCGCCTTGATGCCCTTGCGCTCCTGGAGCCTGCTGGTCAGTTCCCACAGACCCACCACGACGGCGACCGCGACGACGCCGACGAAGACGGCCTTGACGACGAACAGGGACGCCACGATCACGACGCCCAGTCCGACGCCGACGCCTATGGCCGCGCCCAGGTCCCGGCCCGCGCTCTTCTTCTGCGGCGCGGGCGCCGGCTGCGGGGCGTCGGGCATGGGCTCCGGATTCTGCGGCGCCGCCGCAGAGGGCAGGGGCTGCGCCGACGAGGTGTCGTTGCGGTATGTCCCGTCGCGGGACGTCCCGTGCTGGAACGTATCGTCCTGGAACAGGGGGCCGCTCAGCCGAGCGGCCCCCCGGTCGTCGTCCTGGTCTCCGCCGTACGCGGGTACGTCGTCGGGCACGATGGGCATGGGGCGAGTCTGCTGCGCGTCATGCGCATCGTACGCGGGACCCGCCGGGGCGGCTCCCTGGACATGACCCTGGCCCCAGCCCTGCGCGTAACCGTGGTCGTACCCCTGGCCGGGAACCTGGCCGTACCCCTGGCCGTGCCGGGAACCGTCGGCGTGACCCGGGCCGTACCCCTGGCCGTGGACCGGACCGTGGTCGTACCCCTGGCCCGGCACGGGACCCTGGCCGTACCCCTGATCGTTCGGTCCCCAGTGGTCGGCCGGTGATCCGGCCTGCGGACCGGCGTGCGGCGGCGCTCCCCAGGATGAGTCGTTCATCAGACTTCGAGAAGCTCCGCTTCCTTGTGCTTGAGGAGCTCGTCCACCTGCGCGACGTACTTCGCGGTGGTGTCGTCGAGCTCCTTCTCGGCGCGACGGCCCTCGTCCTCGCCGACCTCGCCGTCCTTGATCAGCTTGTCGATGGCGTCCTTGGCCTTGCGGCGGACGGAGCGGATGGAGACCCGGGAGTCCTCCGCCTTGCCCTTGGCGACCTTGATGTAGTCGCGGCGGCGCTCCTCGGTGAGCTCCGGGAACACCACCCGGATGATGTTGCCGTCGTTGCTCGGGTTGACGCCCAGGTCCGAGTCGCGGATCGCCTGCTCGATGTTGCGCAGCGCGGTCTTGTCGAACGGGGTCACGACCGCCATGCGCGGTTCCGGCACGGAGAACGAGGCCAGCTGGTTGATCGGCGTCGGCGCGCCGTAGTAGTCGGCCACGATCTTGTTGAACATCGCCGGGTGCGCACGGCCGGTGCGGATCGCGGCGAAGTCCTCCTTGGCGACCACGACGGCCTTCTCCATCTTCTCCTCGGCCTCGAGGAGGGTCTCTTCGATCACCACTTGCTCCTGCGTGTCTTGAGTAAGGCCCGGCTGCGGATCCCGTGCGGGCGGCGGCCGGCTGCGTCGCGTCTTGTTTCCTGCACGGTTCCCGACCGGCAGGACATTGTCCATCCCCCGGCCGGGGTGCGTCAGGCGGTGCGGGTCAGGCCCGGCCGCCCTGGTCACCCACCAGCGTGCCGATCTTCTCACCCTTGACGGCCCGCGCGATATTGCCCTCCACGAGCAGCTCGAAGACCAGGATCGGCAGCTTGTTGTCGCGGCAGAGCGTGATCGCCGTGGCGTCGGCGACCTTGAGCTCGCGGGTGATGACCTCGCCGTAGCCGAGGGAGTCGAACTTGACGGCGTCCGGGTTCTTCTTCGGGTCGGAGTCGTAGACCCCGTCCACGCCGTTCTTGCCCATGAGCAGTGCCTCGGCGTCGATCTCCAGGGCGCGCTGGGCGGCGGTGGTGTCGGTGGAGAAGTAGGGCATGCCCATGCCGGCGCCGAAGATGACCACGCGGCCCTTCTCCAGGTGGCGCACGGCGCGCAGCGGGATGTAGGGCTCGGCGACCTGGCCCATGGTGATCGCGGTCTGCACGCGGCTGTCGATGCCTTCCTTCTCCAGGAAGTCCTGGAGGGCCAGGCAGTTCATCACGGTGCCGAGCATGCCCATGTAGTCCGAGCGGGCCCGGTCCATGCCGCGCTGCTGGAGCTCGGCGCCGCGGAAGAAGTTGCCGCCGCCGATGACGACGGCGATCTCCGCGCCGTCGCGGACGACGGCCGCGATCTCACGGGCGATCTTGTGCACGACGTCGGGGTCCACGCCCAGGCCGCCGCCACCGGCGAACGCCTCCCCGGACAGCTTCAGCAGAAACCGGCCGCGTACTTTGCCGTCGTCGCTCTTCTGAGCCTTGGTGGTCATGGAGATCCCGCCTCTTTCACGTGGTGCACATACGAAGAAGGCCATTGCCGGTGGGGTCGCTTTTCGCTGCCCGTGCGCGGCAATGGCCTCCTCGTCAGATCTGCTGCCGTCCGTCACGACCCTGGGTCTGGCCGGGTACCTGACGGCTGCTGTCGACCGACCCTATCGGGATTTCCCCACGGGTCGCGCGTCGATCGCGGTACGGACTCAGATGCCGACCTTGATGCGCGTGAAGCGCTTCAGGGTGACACCGGCCTCGTCCAGGACCTTCTGGACCGACTTCTTGTTGTCCAGCGCGTAGGGCTGGCCGAGCAGCGTCGCGTCCTTGAAGAAGCCGTTGAGGCGACCCTCGACGATCTTCGGGAGCGCGGCCTCGGGCTTGCCCTCGGCGCGGGTGGTCTCCTCGGCGATGCGACGCTCGGACTCGACGACGTCGGCCGGCACGTCCTCCTTCGCGAGGTACTTCGGCGCGAAGGCGGCGATGTGCTGGGCGATGCCCTTGGCGACCTCGGCGTTCGGCTTGTCCAGCTCGACGAGGACACCGATCTGCGGGGGCAGGTCGGGCATCGTGCGGTGCATGTACGCGAGCACGAAACCGTCGGCGTACTGCGCGAAGCGCTCCAGGACGATCTTCTCGCCCAGGTTGGCGTTGGCCTCGTCCACGAACGCCTGGACGGTCTTGCCGGGCTCGATCTCGGAGGCGAGCAGGGCGTCCAGGTCCGCGTAGGTGGACTTGGTGACGTGCTCGGCGATCGCGTTGGCGGCGGCCTGGAACTTCTCGCCCTTGGCGACGAAGTCCGTCTCGCACTTCAGCTCGACGAGGACGCCGGAGGAGTTGTCGTCGGCGATGATCGAGACGACGGCGCCGTTCTCGGCGGAGCGGCCCTCGCGCTTGGCGACGCCCTTCTGGCCCTTGATGCGGAGCGCCTCGACAGCCTTGTCGACGTCGCCCTCGGCCTCGTCCAGGGCCTTCTTGCAGTCCATCATGCCGGCGCCGGTGAGCTCGCGGAGCTTCTTGACGTCAGCGGCGGTGTAGTTCGCCATGAGTCGTTAAGTCTTTCTCGAAGTCGGGAGATCTGCCCGATCCACGCACCACACGTAGATGTGGAACGCGAACCTATGGGTGAACGGCGGGGGCGTACGGGATGTCGCCGCCCCCGCCGTCAACGCTGACGGGTCAGGCCTGCTCGGCGTCCGCGGCCGGAGCCTCGGCAGCGGCCGGCGCCTCGGCAGCGGCCGGCGCCTCGGCAGCGGCGGGAGCCTCGGCAGCGGCCTCCGCGGCCGGAGCCTCGGCCTGCTCGGCGTCGGCGACCTTCTCGGTCTCGGCGGAGGTCTGGACCTCGGGCTCGTCGGCCTTCTTCTCGCCCTCGAGCAGGTCGCGCTCCCAGGCCGCGAGCGGCTCGCCGGCGGCCTTGTCGCCCTTGCCCTCGGTGGCGACACCGGAGCGGGAGATGAGGCCCTCGGCCACGGCGTCGGCGATCACGCGGGTGAGCAGGGTGACGGAGCGGATCGCGTCGTCGTTACCCGGGATCTTGTAGTCGACCTCGTCGGGGTCGCAGTTGGTGTCGAGGATGGCGACGACCGGGATGTTGAGCTTCCGGGCCTCGCCGACCGCGATGTGCTCCTTCTTGGTGTCCACGATCCAGACGGCGCTGGGCACCTTCTGCATCTCGCGGATACCGCCGAGGGTCTTCTCCAGCTTGGCCTTCTCGCGCGAGAGCACGAGAAGCTCCTTCTTGGTCAGACCGGACGCGGCGACGTCCTCGAAGTCGATCTGCTCGAGCTCCTTGAGGCGCTGCAGACGCTTGTAGACGGTCGAGAAGTTGGTGAGCATGCCGCCCAGCCAGCGCTGGTTGACGTAGGGCATGCCGACGCGGGTGGCCTGCTCCGCGATGGCCTCCTGCGCCTGCTTCTTCGTGCCGACGAACATGACCGTGCCGCCGTGGGCGACGGTCTCCTTGACGAACTCGTAGGCGCGGTCGATGTACGACAGCGACTGGAGCAGGTCGATGATGTAGATGCCGTTGCGCTCGGTGAAGATGAAGCGCTTCATCTTCGGGTTCCAGCGACGGGTCTGGTGACCGAAGTGGACGCCGCTCTCCAGCAGCTCCCGCATCGTGACGACGGCCATGGCCGTATCTCCTTGAATTTCTCGGTTGTGCCGCGGGGACCGGACGGCTCCCGCGCCTGACGCCCGTCTGCGCTGTGCCACGAAGGACCGAGAAGCGCTGACCCAGACCGTTTGACCGACCTGGTGTCGGGGCGTGCGAAGTCGACCCGGTGACCCGGATCGCCAAGGGAAGTGTACGGGACCCGCGAGGCACCGGGTGACGCCGCTGTCCACAACCGGTGAGTAATCCACAGGTACCGGCCATGATCGGCGGTTTGCGGGACGGTTCGGTCATGTGCGTGATGCGACGAACGATGCGGTGGCTGCCGCTGCTCCTCACGGTGACCTGCGCCTGGGTCTGGACCTGGTGCCGGCCGGCGGCCCGGGCGGACGACGCCCCGCCTCCCCCGGCCATGGTCCCGGCGGTCGGCCGGGCCTGGCCGGTGGGGGCACGGCCGCCGGTCCTGCGCGGCTGGGAGCCGCCGGAGACGGTGTACGGCCCCGGGCACCGCGGGGTCGATCTGGGCGCCGCGCCGGGCGCGGAGGTCCGGGCGGTGGCGGCGGGCCGGGTCTTCTTCGCGGGGCCGGTCGCGGGCCGGGGCGTGGTGTCGGTGCTCCTCGCGGGGACGGACCTGCGCACCACCTACGAGCCGGTGACGCCGCGGGTGGAGAAGGGGCAGGAGGTGACGGCGGGGCAGGTGGTGGGCACGGTCGGGCCGGCGGGCCGGCACTGCGGGGCGAGTGCGTGCGTGCACTGGGGCCTGCTCCGCGGCGACGTGTACGTGAATCCGCTGCTGGTGTTGCCGCCGTGGCTGCTGAACGGAGGTCCGGCCAGGCTGCTGCCGGTGCTGGGGGTGCCGGTCCCGGAGGGACGGGGATGAGGAGGGCCGGTCGCGGGCCGCCTCGACGCCGGACGCCGGAGCCGTGGCCCCGGTGCGGCCCGGCGCCGCAGGGGCGCTGTCGTCAGCCCCGGACGCCTCGCAACGCCATGGCCACGGCCGCCTCGGTGATGACCGTGGGATCCTCCGCCGCGCCCAGCTCGATGCGCCGTACCGCCGCGTCGACGACCCCCTGCACCAGCATCGCCGCCAGCCGCGGCTGCTCGTGTCCCAGCTCCGCCAGCGCCTCCACGATCATCGCCACCAGTCCGCCGTGCGCGGCCCGGATCTTCTCCCGGGCCCCCGCGTCCAGCTCGCTCGCGGAGATCGCGACGACCGCGCGGTGCCGTCGGTCGCCGACCAGCGCCAGCTGGTGCCGCACGTAGGCCTCGACCTTGCCCTCGCCGGAGGCCGCGCGCTCCATCGCCGTCTCGACCTCCGCGGCCCACACCGGGAAGTCGACCTCGCACAGTTCCTCGACGACCGCGGCGCGGGAGCGGAAGTACTCGTACACGGACGAGCGGGCGAGTCCCGTCCGCTCGGCGAGCGCGGGGAACGTCAGCGCCTCCGTCCCGCCCTCCGACAGGAGGGACCGCGCCGCGTCCAGCAGGGCGGCTCGCTGCATCGACCGGTGCTCGGCCACGGAGGCCGCTCGAATCCTTGGCACGTCAACCACTCTACGGACGCACCGGGCAGGACGGGAGACAGCACGACCGGGACGCGGGTCACTCCGGCGGTCACGCCCGCGCAGTCCGCAGCTCAGCGGCTGCGGGGCGGCGCTCAGCGGCCGAAACTCGCCAGCTTCGCGCGCAGCTGGAGCACGGACTTGGTGTGGATCTGGCTCACCCGGCTCTCGGTGACCCCGAGGACGTTGCCGATCTCGGCGAGCGTGAGTCCCTCGTAGTAGTAGAGGGTCACCACGGTCTTCTCCCGGTCCGGCAACGTGTTGATGGCCCGGGCCAGGAACCGTCGCAGCTCCCGGTCCTCGGCCACCTCCACGGGGTTGTCCGCGGCGGTGTCCTCCAAGGTGTCCATGACGCTCAGACCGTCGCCGCCCTCTCCCCCGACGTGCAGCAGCTCCTCCAGCGCCACCACGTTGGCCAGCGACAACTGGCTGAAGACGGCGTGCAGTTCTTCGACCTCGATGCCCAGCTCGGCGGCCACCTCGGTCTCCGAGGGCGTCCTGCGCAGCCGGGCCTCCAGCGTGGCGTACGCCCGCTCGACGTTGCGGGCCTTCTGCCGCACGGAGCGGGGGATCCAGTCCAGCGCCCGCAGCTCGTCGATCATCGCGCCCCGGATCCGGGTGATCGCGTACGTCTCGAACTTGATCTCCCGGTCGACGTCGAACTTGTCGATCGCGTCGATGAGCCCGAACACCCCGGAGGAGACGAAGTCGGCCTGTTCCACGTTGGGCGGCAGACCGACACTCACCCGTCCCGCCACGTACTTCACCAGCGGCGAGTAGTGCAGGATCAGCTGTTCCCGCAGCCGGTCGTCCCCCGTCGCCTTGTACGACCGCCACAGCTCGTCGAGCGTCGAGGGAGCGGGCGGCCGCACGCTGCCACCGTCACGGGCGGCTGGGGGGATCGCCGCCCGGTCGGACCCGGAGGTGTGCTGGGGCATTCGTCGCCTTGTGCCGTTCTGCCGTGAAGTGCCAGGAAGTGCCGTGATGTGCGCGGAGAGGACGAGTGGGGGATGTGTGCGGATCGGGTGAGGTGTCGGTCCGGTGTCGGTCGGCGCGTTCTGCGCCAGGGCTTTCGTGAGCGTAGCGTGACTGAGGAGTCGCGGTGTGCGAACACCGAGGCTCCACCCCCGCGCGAACCCCCTGGAGGGCACGTCCGGCCGCGCCCGGCGGATCGCTCTGCGTGATCGGCCCGAAGTGTCAACTCCGGGAATTGGCAAGGGCGTCGGGGGTTCCCCCGGACGGCCGAACACTCTCGGTCAGCACGGACTCCGACCCTCTCGGACCGAGATCATCGCCTGGCGTGTCAACTTCCAGCCGTCGCCGTGTCGTTCGACGTAACCAAGTGCTCGGAGTTCGTACAGCCTGGCGACGGCTTCGTCCTCGGACGTCCGGGCGCCCCGTGCCACCTCTTCGGGTGACGCCGGCCGGTTCCCGGGCAGGGCGGCCAGGACCTGCGCCGCGGCCGGTTCCAGCAGGTCACGCGGGAGGACGGGACCTCGTCTGACCGGTGCCAGCTCGCCCATGTCGCCCACGAGTTCGACGACCTCCGCGGCGTCGGTGACCAGCGCGGCCTCTCCTCTCAGCAGCTCGTGCACCCCGGCCGAGAGGCCGCTGGTGGCGGGTCCCGGCACGCCCATGGTGAACCGGCCGAGCCGCTGGGCCGCCCGGGCGGTGACCAGCGACCCGCTGCGGTGGGCCGCCTCCACGACGACCGTCCCCCTGGTCAGCGCGGCGATCACCCGGTTGCGGAGCACGAACCTGCTCTGCGTCGGATGCTCGCCGGGCGGCAACTCCCCTACCACCAGGCCCTGTTCCGCGATCCTGCCGATCAACTCGGTGTGCCCGCGCGGGTAGGGCCGGTCGACCCCGCTGGCCAGCACCGCGACGGTGGCGCCGCCCGCGCCGAGGGCCCCGCGGTGGGCGGCGCCGTCCACGCCGTAGGCGCCGCCGGAGACCACCACCCAGCCGCGCTCGGCGAGCCCCGCGGCGAGGGCGGCCGCCATGTGCGCCCCGTACTCCGTGCAGGCCCGCGCCCCGACCACGGCGACGGCCCGCAGCGCCCACATCCGCAGGCTGGCCGTCCCCCGCACCCACAGGCCGACGGGACGGGTGTCACCGAGGTCGTCGAGCTGGGTCGGCCACTCGGTGTCACCGGGGGCGACGAAGCGGGCCCCGGCCTGCCGGGCGAGGACGAGGTCGGCGCGCGGGTCGGCCCGCTCCGCCCGGGCGAGCAGACCCGCCCAGCGCTTGTAGCCGACGCCCGGCAGCGGCTCGCCGCCCCTCTTGAGGCGCCGCGCCACCTCGTGCGCGCCCCGCTCCCGGATCCACCGTCCGGCCACCTCGTCTCCTGGCTCCACGACCCGGGCGAGGAAGACCCGGGCCAGCAGGGTCAGCTCGTCGGTCATGTCAGCGCCCCCAGGGCCATCGGCACGCCCCGTGGGACGCCGGTGCGCAGTTGCAGGGCCAGGGCCACGTCCATGGCGTCCGGGCGGTCGTGTCCGACCAGGTCGGCCACGGTCCAGGCGACCCGCAGGACGCGGTCGAGGCCGCGAGCGGTCAGCGCCCCCCGTTCCAGGTTGCGCTCGGCCTCGTCCATGGCTCCCGGGACCGCGTGCCAGCGGCCGCGCAGCTCGCTGCCGGGCACCTCGCCGTTGGTCCGCCAGGGGGTACCGGCCAGGCGGAGGGCCGCGCGCTCCCGGGCCGCCCGCACCCGCTCGGCGACCACCGCCGTGGACTCGCCGCGGACGCCCCGCTCGGTGAGCTGGGCGCGGGTCACCCGGTCCACCTGCACGCGCAGGTCGACGCGGTCGATCAGCGGGCCGGAGAGCCGGGCCTGGTAGCGGCGGACGGCCGAGGGCGGGCACTCGCACAGGGCGTCGGCGAGCGAGAAGCGCCCGCAGGGGCACGGGTTCGCCGCGAGCACCATCAGGAACCTCGCCGGGAACCGCACCACGCCCGCGCTGCGCGCGATCACGACGTGGCCGGCCTCCAGGGGCTGGCGCAGCGCGTCGAGCGCCCGGCTGCCGAACTCCGGGGTCTCGTCGAGGAAGAGGACACCGCGGTGCGCGAGCGAGACCGCTCCGGGGCGGGCGATCCCGGGGCCGCCGCCGACCAGGGCCTGCATGGTGGCCGAGTGGTGCGGGGCGCAGTAGGGAGCGGCGTCGACCAGGGGTTTGCCCGGGGGCAGCAGGCCGGCCACCGAGTGCACCGCGGTGACTTCGAGCGACTCCTCGCGGGTCAGCCGGGGCAGTACGGCCGGGAGCCGCTCCGCGAGCATGGTCTTGCCCGCGCCCGGCGGACCCTCCAGGAACAGGTGGTGGCCGCCGGCCGCGGCCACCTCGACGGCGGTCCGGGCGGAGAGCTGGCCGACGACGTCGGCCAGGTCGTGGCCGTGGTCCTGGTGCGCGGCTCCCGCGCCGTGCAGGGCGGCGGCCGCGCCCGAGCCCGGTACCCGCAGGCCGGCGAGGAGCGGATCGGGGCGCCCCGGGTCGTCGGGCTCCTCGTCGGGCACCGGCTCGTCGGCGAGGATGGCGATGAGCTGGCGCAGGGTGCGCACGCCGAGCACGGAGACGTCGGGCACCAGCGCGGCCTCGCCCGCGGCGCACTCCGGCACGACGACCTGCTCGTAACCGGCGTCGGCGGCCGCCAGCACCGCCGGCAGGGTGCCCCGGACCGGGCGGACCCGGCCGTCCAGGCCCAGCTCGCCGATCATCACGATGTCGGCCAGCACCCTCGGGTCGATCCGTTCGGCGGCCCCGAGCACGGCGCACGCGACGGCGAGGTCGAAGCCGGAGCCCGCCTTGGGCACCGACGCCGGGCTGAGTCCCACCGTCAGTTTCTTCGAGGGCCAGGCGGTCCCGGAGTTCACCACCGCCGCCCGCACCCGGTCCCTGCTCTCCGTCAGGCTCTTGTCCGGCAGCCCCACGAGCGTGAACGCCGCCACGCCCGGCTCCAGGTCGGCCTGGACCTCGACCACCACGCCCTCGACGCCCACCAGCGCCACCGAGCACGTCCGCGCGAACCCCATCTCAGGCCACCCCCCGCGCGTGCTCGACCACGGCCGCGCCGCGCCGCGGCAGGACCACGCCGACGACGTCGATGCGGACGCCGCCCGGCGGTGCTCCTCCGTGGGTGTGGATCCAGTGCGCGGCCAGGCCCCGCAGGCGTTCGGCCTTCCGGGGGGTCACGGCGGCCATGGGGTGTTCGAAGTGACCCGCCCGCCGGGTCTTGACCTCGCAGATCACCAGGACGTCCCCGTCCCGCGCCACGATGTCGATCTCGCCCGTCCTGCCGCAGCGCCAGTTGCGCTCCAGGATCGTCAGACCGGCCTGCGCCAGCCGTCGCGCGGCCAGCGTCTCGCCGTACGCACCGAGTGCCTTGCGTGCCCGATGGGTGTTCATGTCGGCACCACCTCCGGCGCCAACCGTCACGCACCGCCCACCCAGAAGTGGATCTTGGTGGGTTACCCGGTGGTTGTGGACAACTCCGTCACTCGGACGGGTGAGGCTCAGCCGCCCGGGAGCTCCAGATCGGTCTTGTTCAGCTCCTCGATGTTCACGTCCTTGAACGTCAGCACGCGGACCTGTTTCACGAAGCGGGCCGGCCGGTACATGTCCCAGACCCAGGCGTCCGCCATGGACACCTCGAAGAACACCTCGCCCTGAACCGAGTGCACCTGCATCTCGTAGTCGTTGGTGAGGTAGAAGCGCCGCTCGGTCTCGATCACGTATTTGAACAGACCGACGACATCGCGGTACTCCCGGTAGAGCTTCAGCTCCATCTCGGTCTCGTACTTCTCGAGGTCCTCGGCGCTCATGGCATGTTCCCCTTCAGCCGTGCGATCCCACCATTGTGCGCCAGTCCCGCTCGCCCCTAGACGATTTCCGTGTCAAGGGTGACGGGCCTGACGGGGGGACCTTCGTCGAGCAGCCTACGGAACAGCTCGGCGAGTCTGGTCGGATACACCGTCTCACGGGCCCGGGTCAGTTCTCGGCACGTCCACCAACGTGCTCCCGCCACACTGCGCCGCTCCAGCTCGGTCAGGTCGCCGGCACCGGGCGTCACCTCGACCGTACGCGCCGTCCGGGCCAGGTAGTACCACTCGTCCTGGTACCAGCGGCGGCCGGCGAACGGGAAGGAGCACGTCCGGCGCCACAGCAGCGGGCCGAGTTCCACGTCCGTGATGCCGGTCTCCTCGGCGAGTTCCCGCAGAGCGGCCTGCTCACGGGTCTCGTCGCCCTCCAGTCCGCCGCCCGGCGTGAACCACCAGTCGTCCGCCGGGTCGTCCGGTTCGTGGCCGTGCAGGAGCAGGATGCGGTCGTCCGGGTCGAGCAGGACCACCCGGGCCACCTTGCGCGGAGCGCCCGGGACGGCCTCCGGCGGCGCCTCAGCGGGCACCGGCGGCCTCTGTGCGGCCGCGGGTGGGGGAGCGTCCCACCAGGCCGGCGACCGGGCCGTACGCGCCGCCCGCGAGGACCAGCACGGCACCGGCGACGATCATGGACTCGATGAGGCGCACCGGGCCCGGCTGGGAGAGGGCACCGAGCGCCTCGAAGCCGGTCGGGCGCCTGAGCAGGCCCTTCATGGGCCAGACGACGGAGTCCACCCGGGCCGTCACGGCGCTGCGGGCGACGGTGCCCTTCGCCGCGTCCGTAAGGTGGGCGGTGGAGTCCAGGGAGCCCTGGCGCTCGTCGCCGAGGAGGAAGAGACGTCCCTTGGGGACGGTGACGGTCGGGAAGCCCTGGAGCTCGGCCTGGCTGCCCGCCGGCAGGTAGGGCTCGTCGATCTGCTTGCCGTTGACGGTCAGCTTGCCGTCCGTGCAGCAGGCGACGGTGTCACCGCCGACGGCGACCACCCGCTTGACGACGTCCGCGTTGGTGACCCAGCTCGTGTCGTGGAAGACCACCACGTCGCCCCGGCGCACGTCACCGCCGTCGATGCGCTGCCCGAGGACCCGGTCCCCGGCGTCGATCGTCGGCGTCATGGAGGTGGTGGGCACGGTGTACGGCCGGTAGACGACCGCCCCCCAGGCGAACCCGCCGAGGAACAGCACGATGCCGAGGGCGACGGCGATTCCCGACAGGCGGTCTCCGAGCCCGCGGCCGGCCCGCGCCGTGCCGGTACTGCTGCCTCCGCCGCGCGGGGCCGTTCGTATCGTGCTCTCGCCACCCATGAGGCCGCACCCTACCCGGCGGTACCGGGCAGGGGCAGCCCCTCTTCTCCGGCCCTGGTCACAAGCTCCCCAAGGCTTTCACACGGGCAGGTCAGCGCTTGCCCGCGGCGGCCGGGCGCCGCTCGAACTTCGACTGGATCCGCTCGCCCCGCCGGCGGCGCCACACGGCGACCGGCACGACGGCCGCGACGGCGACGCCTTCCGGGGCCACCGACAGGGAGGCCGCGGCCGAGGTGTGCGTGTTGATGCCGCTCTGGTCGAAGGTGTCCGGGACGGGCAGGGTGCCCCAGCGGTTGATCGGCCAGGCCTTGACGATGGCGCGGCCGACGACATCCTTGACCGGGACCATGCCGTGGTGGCTGTCGGACTGGTTGTACCGGGAGTCACGGGAGTTCTGGCGGTGGTCGCCCATCACCCAGATGTAGCCCTTGGGCACCTTCACCGTGAACTGGCCGCCCTGGTCGTCGACGCTGCACGGGGTGTTGCCCGGGTACACGTACGGCTCGTTCAGCGCGTGGCCGTTGACCATGAGGGGGCCGCTGTTCTTGCAGGAGACGGTGTCGCCGCCGACGCCGATGACCCGCTTGATCAGGTCCTTCTCCTCGGCGGACGGCATCAGGCCGATCCAGCTGAGGAACGTCTGGATGGCGTTCGGCTGGGCCGCGGGCTCGCCGGCCAGCCAGTCGTCCGGGTCGTGGAAGACCACGACCTCGCCGCGGTCCGGCTCGGAGCCGAACCACGGGGTGAGCTTGTCGACCAGGACGCGGTCACCCTGCTGGAGGGTGTTCTGCATCGAGTCCGACGGGATCGAGAACGCCTGCACGAGGAACGTCTTGATCAGCAGCGCCAGTACCAGCGCGATACCGATCAGGATCGGCAGCTCCTTCCAGAAGGAGCGGGGCTTCTTCGGTGCGGACGACGCCGAGTCGCCCGCGCCCCCGTCCGTGTCCCCGCCGCCACCGCCGGGGTGAGGGCCGTCCACGGGACCGCCGCTCCCGGCCGGACCACCGTCATAGCCGGAAGGGGAACCACCGTCGACGGGGGTGACATTCTCCTCGGGGCGCCCGCTGTGCTCCTCGCCGTCGTGTCCCGACCGTGCGCCAACCGCCACATCCCCCACGCCAACTCCTTACTCCGTGCCGCCGCCCGCGCCATCCCCGGCGCAGACCCACCACTCCCATAACGAGCGGGAGTTCCGCAGGGCTCGGGAGTTGGATGTATCCGTTCGGATCGTCGGAGGCAACCCTATGCGACAGCCGGGGAGCGGCGGTCGACCCCGACACGGAGTTGGAAACGCTTGCGAAGGTTTTAGGTTCGTCCAGCGAGGCCCAGTGCCCGAACGGCCACCCGATCCACTTGGCCCGGCCCACCACCAGACTCACCGGGACCGTGCCGCCGTAGCCGGTGTCCTGATGGGCCCGTGAGTCGGCTGAGTTGCCACGGTGGTCGCCCATCACCCACAGCCGTCCCTGCGGGACGGTGATGTCGAACTCGGTCGCGGACGGCGCGTTCCCCGGATAGAGATAGTCACCTTCGGTCAGCGGCACGCCGTTGACGGTGACCCGGCCCTGGGCGTCGCAGCACTTGACGCGGTCGCCGCCGACGCCGATGACCCGCTTGATGAGGTCCTTCTCGTCGGCGGAGGGCAGCAGGCCGATGAAGGTGAGCCCTTCCTTGATCTGCTTGACGACGATCGGGTCGTTCGCCTTCGTGGTCTGTTCGCCGTCGAGCCAGCCGCCCGGGTCGTGGAAGACCACGACGTCACCGCGGTGCGGCTCGGAACCGAACCACGGGGTGAACTTGTCGACCAGGACGCGGTCGCCGATACGGATCGTCTCCTCCATCGAGCCGGAGGGGATCACGAAGGCCTGCACGAGGAACGTCTTCAGCACGAGGGCTATCAGGACGGCCACGCCGACCAGCAGCGGTATCTCCCGCACCGCGCTGCGCCGGCGCTTGCGCTTGACCTTGCGCTGCAGCTTGCGCCGCTCGGCGCGGGAGCGGCCGCCGGTCGGTCCGGTGGACCGCCGCAGCCCGGTGGGCAGCAGGTTGGCGGTGGTGTCACTGGACACGCCGCGCGGTTTGCCGCGGTTACCCATGGACCGCTCCCGCCCTCCGCGGCCGCTGCGGGGCCGCCGCGCTCGCCGGCACGCGCGCGTAGGCGGCGGGACGGGTGAGGTGGGTCCGGTGGGCGTACGGCCAGATGATCCAGTCGGCCCGGCCGATCACGTCCCCCACGGGGATCATGCCGCCGCCGGGCGAGCCCAGGTGGTCGCGGGAGTCGCTGGAGTCGCTGCGGTGGTCGCCGAGGACGAAGAGCGTGCCCTCGGGCACCTCGACGTAGAAGGGCACGGTGGACGGGGTGTCCCCGGGGTAGAGGAACGAGGTCTCGTCGACCGGGCGGCCGTTCACTTCGATCCTCCCCTTCTTGTCGCAGCAGACCACGCGGTCTCCTCCCACACCGACGACGCGTTTGATGTAGTCGGCGTCCCCGAAGTACCCGGAGCCGTCGAACACGACGACGTCGCCACGGCGCGGCTGGGCACCGAAACGGTACGCCAACTTGTTTACGAGAACCCGGTCCCCGATCCTCAATCCCTGTTCCATGGATCCGCTGGGAATCTCGAACGGCTGCACCACGAGAGCGTTGAGCACGAGCAGGAACGCCAGGCAGGCGAAGAGGGTCAGGGTGATCCAGCCGCCCGGCAGCCAGTCGGTGACCCGCGTCAGGAACGCGAAACGCGACCGGTCCTCCGTGTCCCCGGGTCCGGGGCCGGAGGAGCGGTCGCGCTCCGTCGGTTGTGCTTCGGTGTCCATCGGAGCCCGATGGTATCCGGCTCCGGTGGGACGCTTTTCCGGCGGCTCGCTCACCGGGGGTTCGCGAGCGCGCGCCGGATCAGTTGTCGCGCTTCTCCTTGATCTTCGCGGCCTTGCCGCGCAGGTCACGCAGGTAGTAGAGCTTGGCGCGACGCACGTCACCGCGGGTGACGAGCTCGATCTTCTCGACGATCGGGGTGTGCACCGGGAAGGTGCGCTCGACGCCGACGGAGAAGGAGACCTTGCGGACCGTGAAGGTCTCGCGGACACCGCTGCCCTGGCGGCGGATCACCACGCCCTTGAACTGCTGCACACGGGAGCGGTTGCCCTCGATGACGCGGACGTGGACGTTGACGGTGTCACCCGGGCGGAAGGCCGGGACGTCGCTGCGCAGCGACGCGGAGTCGACGGTGTCGAGCAGGTGAGCCATTTTTTCTTCTGCTTTCTTCGCTGATGCCACAGGTCATCAACGGAACTAGAGGTTCTCGGGAGGTGGGCCGTGCCGTCGGGGTGGGCGTCGTCTCCCCCTGTGGCAGGGGCGCACACCGGACGGTTCACAGCACAACAGCGGCCTATTCTTCCACGGCGTGGGCCCGGCGCCAAAATCGGCCGTGGGCCGCCCCGTCCGCGTCGGGTTCCCAGCCCAGGATGGAGAGCATCTCGCGGTCCTTCTTGTCGAACGCCTTGGGCTCGCAGCGCTCGATCAGGTCGGGCCGGTGCGCGGTCGTGCGCTTCAGGGCCTCGTCGCGGCGCCAGCGGGCGATCTTGCCGTGATGGCCGCTGAGCAGCACCTCCGGGATGTCACGTCCCCGCCACTCGGGCGGTTTGGTGTAGACGGGACCTTCCAGGAGGTTGGCCATGGCACCGGGCGCGAAGGAGTCGTCGCGGTGCGACTCGGCGTTGCCGAGGACGCCCGGCAGCAGCCTGGCCACGGCCTCGGTCACGACGAGCACGGCCGCCTCGCCGCCGGCCAGCACGTAGTCGCCGATGGACACCTCGTGGACCGGCATCCGGGTGGCGTACTCGTCGATCACCCGCCGGTCGATGCCCTCGTAGCGGGCCGGGGTGAAGATCAGCCAGGGCTGTTCGGAGAGTTCGACCGCGAGGTCCTGGGTGAAGGGCCGGCCGCTGGGGGTCGGCACGATCAGGGCGGGGCGGTGCGCGCCGGTCTCGTAGCCGTCGGCGAGGACGGTGTCGAGTGCGTCGCCCCAGGGGTCGGTCTTCATGACCATGCCGGGTCCGCCGCCGTACGGGGTGTCGTCGACGGTGTTGTGGCGGTCGTACGTCCAGGTCCGCAGGTCGTGCACGCGCACGTCGAGCTGTCCGCGCGCGCGTGCCTTGCCGACGAGCGAGACGTTCAGCGGTTCCAGGTACTCCGGGAAGATGGTGACGACGTCGAGGCGCATCGCTTACGACTCTTCCCGCGCGGACGCGATCTCGGCCCGGTCGTCGATCAGGCCGGGCGGCGGGGTGATGACCGCCCGCTGCTCCTCGAGGTCGATCTCGGTGACGATCTCCTCGACGAACGGGATCATCACCTCGCTGCCGTCGGGCCGCTCCACGATGAACAGGTCCTGCGAGGGCAGGTGCGAGATCTCGGTGATCCGGCCGACCTCGGTGCCGTCCGCGGTGACCACGTCCAGGTCGATGAGCTGGTGGTCGTAGTACTCGTCCTCGTCCTCGGGCAGCACCTCGGGATCGATCTCGGCGATCAGGAGGGTGTTGCGCAGGGCCTCGGCGCCGGTGCGGTCCGCGACGCCCTCGAAGCGCAGGATCAGCCGGCCGCTGTGCACCCGTCCCGTCTCGATGGTCAGCGGCCCCGTCGAGGCGGGATCGGTGGCGAGTACGGCGCCGGGCGCGAGCCTGAGTTCCGGCTCGTCGGTACGTACCTCGACGGTGACCTCGCCCTTGATGCCGTGGGCGCGGCCGATCCGTGCGACTACCAGCTGCACTGTGCCTGTTCTCCTGTTCTGGGACGCGTACGGCCAGCCATACGACTGCGGGCCGGGGACGGCCCAGTGGCCCTCCCCGGCCCGAGCCGGTTGCGATGAAGCGTCAGCGGACGTGATCCACGTCGACGAGGTCGACACGGACACCACGACCGCCGATGGCGCCCACGACGGTGCGCAGGGCGCGGGCGGTGCGGCCGTTGCGGCCGATCACCTTGCCGAGGTCGTCGGGGTGCACCCGGACCTCCAGCACGCGCCCACGGCGCAGGTCGCGCGAGGCGACCTGCACATCGTCGGGGTTGTCGACGATGCCCTTCACGAGGTGCTCAAGCGCCTCTTCGAGCATGGTGCTCAGGCCTCGGTCGACTCGGACTCAGCCGCGGCCTCGTCCTTCTTCTCAGCCTTCTTCTTCTGGGTGATGGCCTCACCCTTGCCCTCGTCGTCACCGCCGAGCGCCTCGAACGTCGGGCGGGTGGCCTTCGGCGCGGCGACGAGCAGCGGCGCCGGGGCGGGCTCGCCCTTGAACTTCTGCCAGTCGCCGGTCTTCTTCAGGATGGCGAGCACGGGCTCGGTCGGCTGGGCGCCGACGCCGAGCCAGTAGGCGACGCGGTCGGCGTCGACCTCCATGACCGACGGGTTGTAGGTCGGGTGGTACTTGCCGATCTCCTCGATCGCACGGCCGTCACGGCGGGTGCGGGAGTCGGCGACGACGATGCGGTAGTGAGGCGAACGGATCTTGCCCAGACGCTTCAGCTTGATCTTGACTGCCACTGGAGTGGGTTCTCCTGGTTTTGACGTGTTTGGGCACGGCGAGATTGCCGCGTGGGGTTGCGGTACCCGAGTGCCCGATGGACGCGTCAGCCGGAGGAGAGAGGGGTCCTGTGCGGCTGTCGAGTACAGCTAGCCATTGTGCCACACCCCGAAGGCCGCTCCGCCCGGCGGCGGGCGCGGGGCGGAGGGCATGCCGCGGGCGCACCCGGCGCGGAGGTGAGGTGCGTCGGGTGCGCTGACGGCGGGCGGCCGGGGTGCGGCGACGGGCCAGGGCTACGACTGCCACGAGCAGCCGTGTGCTCAGCTCGCCGCCGCCCCCACGACCTCCGGGATGCGGAACGGCTTGCCGCAGCCGCCGCACACGATGGGTGCCTGGGCCAGGACCGACGGCACCACCCGGACGTTGCGGCCGCAGTCGCACACCGCCTTGACCCGGACGCCGCCGCCCGAGGAGCCGTGGCGGGCGGCCGGGCCGCGGAAGGTGCGGGAGGTGTCGGCGGAGGTCGCCACCGTGTGGGCCTTGAGCGCGCGCTGCAGCCGCTCGATGGTCGGCCGGTAGCGGCGCTTGGCCTCGGGGTTGAGCGTGACCAGGGAGAAGCCGCTGCTGGGATGCGGCTCGTCGGGGTGGTCCAGGCCCAGCTCCTCGGCGATCGCGAGGAATCTGCGGTTGTGGTAACGGCCGGCCCGCGAGGTGTCGCGCACACCGCGGGCCGCGGCGATGCCGTGGACTGCCTCATGGAGCAGCCGTTCGAAGGAGAGCTCGTGTCCGCACGCGGACGACGACTCTCCGATCAGGGATTCCGGCGCGGCGAGATCCGGCAGCTCGGGGTGGTACCGCTGAATGTCGGCCCACGCCTCTGCCAGCTCCGCGGCGAGAACAGGTGGTGTCTGTGTCGTGCTCACGTAATGAGAACGAGCGGGAGTGCCACTGTGTTCCTATTCCGGGGCATCCCAAATAATTTGCACGTACCCGTCAGTTGGCACTGATGCGTGGAGACGAGCACGGGTGCGCTGATCTGCGGAGAAGCCTCACAGCTCGTACCAAGCCGGTGCGTAGTCTGACGTACGGCCCGACGCCGGTTCCGGCGTAGGGGGCCCGATGGGCGTGACCGGCCGGTGCGCAAGAGGCCTTTCGGTCGCTCTCGTGGCGCAGGACGTCATTTGAGTCAGCGCCCGAAGCGGCTCCGGCGTTACCCGGGTGCCGCCGCCGTCCCGCGCCGGACCGTCCCGGCGGGCGGCCGTCGTCGTGGCCGACCATGGCCGGAACCACCGTGCGGTGGGTCCGATGGTAGAGCCCCACGTTGCCGGGACGTGAAATCTCGCCACAGTCATAGTCCATGCACAAGCGGTGACCCGCGACCTCTGGACGCCGCCGCGAGCCCGGAGTTACCTGGCATACGTGGGAAGTGCGAGCGCACGACACGGGGACCACGGAACCGGTCAGTGCGGAACTCTCGGCGGATTGGGGCGCTTACCTATGACACCTACGCTCGTGCGGCATCACCCGTCTCACGCGGACTCCGCACCCCGCGTGGACCTGGGCGCACGCGCGCGTGACTGGTCCGAGATCCAGGAGCGGATGCTGGTGCCGCTCTACGAGACCGTCCACGAGCGACTCGAAGTGGGCCCGTCCACCCGGCTGCTCGGCCTGAACTGCGGCTCCGGTCTGGCGCTGCTGATGGCGGCGGCCAGAGGGGCCGCGGTGACGGGTGTCGACTCCTGCCCCGAACGCCTCGCCCTGGCCCGCGAGCGCCTGCTGCCCGAGGCGTCCCGCGGGCCACGCGCGCGGGGCGGCGGCCCCCGGGTCGTCGAAGGCCGCCCCGCGGACGCGGCGGACCCGCAGGTGCCGGCGTACAACCTGATCACCGCCTTCGACCCGGTCGGCTGCCGGGCCGGCGACGCCGAGGGGCTCGGCGGGCTGCTCGCCGAGGCGACGCCGCTCGCCGCGCACGGGGCGGCCGTGGTGCTGGCCGGCTGGGGTCCGCCGGAGCGCTGCGCGACCTCGTCGGTGCTGCGGGTGGCCGCGAAGTTGGCCGATCCTTTGCGCAGCGCCGGAAGCTGGCGGCCGGCCTGCCGCGACGACCTGGAGGAGGTGGCCGAGCGGGCCGGGCTGCGGATCGACGGGTCCGGGCGGGTCTCCTGCCCGTTCGGGTACGCCGACGCGGACAGCGCCGTGCGCGGGCTGCTGTCGACCGGGCTGTTCGACGCGGCGATCGCGGCGACCGACCTGGAGCAGGTCGCCAAGGAGATGACCGAGGCGCTCCACCCGCACCAGCGCCCGGACGGCACGGTGTGGATGACGAACGTCTTCCGGTACCTGGTCGCCCGCGTGCGCTGACGTTCCGCCGGGCCGGCCGCTGTTCGTCCGCCGCGCCGTGGGGGCTGGTCGCGACCACGCGGCGGAGCCGCAAGTCGATGCCGCAAGTCGATGCAGCCCCGCGCCCTTTCGAGGCGCTCGGATCCGTGGGCGTCAGGTCTCGTCGGCGTCCTTGGTCAGGCGGGTGATGCCCGCGATGCGGTAGGCGTCCGCCTCCTCCAGGGTCTCGCGCTCCAGCAGCGCCTCGGCGAGCGCGTCCAGCCGGCCCCGGTTCTCGCGGAGCCGGCGGCGGGCCTCCTCGTAGCACTCGTCGACGATCCGGCGCATCTCGGTGTCGATCGCGTCGAGGGTCTGGGGCGCGGCGGCCAGTCCGTAGGCCTGCTGGGCGTCGTTCGGGAGCGCGGAGAGGCGGCCGACCTCCTCGCTCATGCCCCAGCGGGAGACCATCCCGCGCGCGATGTTGGTGACCTGCTCCAGGTCGCTCTCCGAACCGGTGGTGATCACGTCGTAGACCACCTGCTCGGCGGCCATTCCGCCGAGCGCGCCGATGATCCGGCCGCGCAGGTACTCCTCGGTGTACGCGTACTTGTCGGCGTCCGGCGTGGACAGGGTGACGCCGAGGGCGCGGCCGCGCGGCACGATGGTGATCTTGCGGACCGGGTCGGCGCCGGGCTGGAGCATGCCGAGCAGCGCGTGTCCGCTCTCGTGGTAGGCAGTGCGCCTGCGTTCCTCCTCGGGCATCACCAGCGGCCGCTCGGCACCGAGCTGGACCTTCTCCAGGGCCTCCGAGAGGTCGGCCTGCGTCACCTCGTCCTGCTGGCGCTTGACGGCGAGCAGGGCGGCCTCGTTGGCGAGGTTGGCCAGTTCGGCACCAGTCATGCCCGGGGTGGTGCGGGCGACCTGGGCGAGGTCGACGCCCGGGGCGAGCGGGATCTGGCGGGTGTGGATCCGCAGGATGGCCTCGCGGCCGGTGCGGTCCGGAGGCGACACCTGGACCACCCGGTCGAAGCGGCCGGGCCGGGTGAGCGCCGGGTCGAGGATGTCGGCGCGGTTGGTGGCCGCGATGACGATGACGCCCTCGGAGCCGGAGAAGCCGTCCATCTCGGTGAGGATCTGGTTCAGGGTCTGCTCGCGCTCGTCGTGTCCGCCCATGGAGGCGCCGCCGCCGCGGGCCCGGCCGATGGTGTCGATCTCGTCGATGAAGATGATGGACGGGGCAACCTTGCGGGCCTCGGCGAACAGCTCGCGGACCCGGGAGGCGCCGACGCCGACGATCATCTCGATGAACTCGGAGGCGGACGCCGAGAAGAACGGCACCCGGGCCTCGCCGGCGACGGCTCGCGCGAGCAGCGTCTTGCCGGTGCCGGGCGGGCCCGCGAGCAGGACGCCGCGGGGCATCTTCGCGCCCATCCTGCGGTAGGCGTCGGGGTTCTTCAGGAAGTCGACGACGTCGTTCAGCTCGCCCTCGACCTCGTCGATGCCGGCGACGTCCTCGAAGGTGGTCCGCTGCTGGCCGGGTTCCAGTTCGACCGGCCTGGGCGGCGCCTTGCGGCCCAGCATGCCGCCCGGTCCGCCGAGCCCGGCGCTCATCCGGCGGGCGATGAACACCCACACCGCGACCAGGACGATGATCGGCGCGAGCGAGATGAGCAGGTTGGCCAGGAAGCTGCGGTGCTGGACGACCGGTTCGGCGGTGACCGTGACGTCGTGCTTGGTCAGGTTCGCCCACAGGTCGTCCTTGGCGAAGGACGGCCGCTCGGTCTTGAACTTGGTGTAGTTCCCCTCGCCCTCGGGGTTCTTCCGCTCCTTCTTGAGCTGTCCCTGGATCGAGTCGCCCTTGGCGTAGATCTTGTCGACGTTGCCGTCGTCGACCTGCTTGCTGAACTCGGTGTACGAGACCGTCGGCTCGTCGGCCTCGTCGAAGTAGGACAGCACCAGGTTGGCGAGCAGGTAGACCACCAGGGCGGTCATGATCAGCCGCCACCAGCCGCCGCGCATCCTCCGGCCGCCCGGCGACCGCTGGGGCTCCTCGGGAGCGCCCTCGGTACGCCAGGGCTGGTCGGGCGACTTGCGCGGCGGCGCGGGGTTGGCCATACGCGGACGGTACGACACCGGCCAACCCCCGGCACGCGCACGGAGGGGATCAGCCCATGAACTTCTTGAACTCGTCCGGCAGCTCGAAGTCCTGAGCACCCTGCTGCGGCACCCCGAGGGCGTTCCCGCCCTGGGCGGCCGCCTCGCGGCGCTGGGCCTCCTCCAGCTCCTGCTGCTTGCGCTTCATCGGGTTGCCGGAGCGCTGCTTGCCCTTGGCCTTCTTCGGCTGCTTCTTGGCCCGGCCGGGACCGCCGCCCATGCCCGGGATCCCCGGCATGCCCGGCATCCCGCCCTGCGCCATGCGGGACATCATCTTGCGGGCCTCGAAGAACCGCTCGACGAGCCCCTTGACCGCGCTGACCTCGACGCCGGAGCCCTTGGCGATACGGGCGCGGCGAGAGCCGTTGATGATCGTGGGGTCCTGGCGCTCGCCCGGGGTCATCGACTTGATGATCGCGGCGGTGCGGTCGACGTCCCGCTCGTCCAGGTTGTTGATCTGGTCCTTGATCTGGCCCATGCCGGGCAGCAGACCGAGCAGCTTGCTGATGCTGCCCATCTTCCTGACCTGCTCCATCTGGGCCAGGAAGTCGTCCAGGGTGAAGTCCTGGCCCTTCTTGGACGCCAGCTTGGAGGCCATCTTCTCGGCCTCTTCCTGGCTGAACGTCTTCTCCGCCTGCTCGATCAGGGTGAGCAGGTCACCCATGTCGAGGATGCGGGAGGCCATCCGGTCCGGGTGGAAGGCGTCGAAGTCGTCGAGCTTCTCGCCGTTCGAGGCGAACATGATCGGCTTGCCGGTGACCTGGCGGATGGAGAGCGCGGCACCACCGCGGGCGTCACCGTCGAGCTTGGAGAGCACGACACCGTCGAAGCCCACGCCGTCGCGGAAGGCCTCGGCGGTGGTGACGGCGTCCTGGCCGATCATCGCGTCGACGACGAAGAGGATCTCGTCGGGGCTGACCGCGTCGCGGATGTCGGCGGCCTGCCGCATCAGTTCCTGGTCGATGCCGAGGCGGCCGGCGGTGTCCACGATCACGATGTCGTGGACCTTCTGCTTGGCGAACTCGATGGAGTCCTTCGCGACCTTCACCGGGTCGCCGACGCCGTTGCCCGGCTCGGGCGCGTAGACGGCGACCCCGGCGCGCTCGGCGACGACGCTGAGCTGGTTGACGGCGTTGGGGCGCTGGAGGTCGGCGGCGACCAGGAGCGGCGAGTGGCCCTGCTCCTTGAGCCAGTGGCCGAGCTTTCCGGCGAGGGTGGTCTTACCGGCACCCTGGAGACCGGCGAGCATGATCACGGTGGGCGGCTGCTTGGCGAAGCGCAGCCGCCGGGTCTCGCCGCCGAGGATGGTGACGAGCTCGTCGTTGACGATCTTCAGGACCTGCTGGGCCGGGTTCAGGGCCCGGGAGACCTCGGAGCCGAGGGCCCGCTCCTTGACGTTCTTGATGAAGGTGCGGACGACCGGGAGGGCCACGTCGGCTTCGAGGAGCGCGATGCGGATCTCCCGCGCCGTGGCGTCGATGTCCGCTTCACTCAGACGCCCTTTGCCGCGCAGATTCTTGAAGGTCGCTGAAAGGCGATCGGAGAGAGTGTCGAACACGGCGGCGTCGGTCCTCGGAGTCGGGGGCGGTGAGCGTCTTCCAGGGTATCCGGCCGCGCAAGGAAGTGGTCCCCGCCTTGCACAACCGTGCTGTCAGGCCCTGAGCGTCTCCTCCAGCTTGCGCGCCACGGCGGTGGCCTCCCCGGCGGGCAGCGGCGCGTGGTCGGCGCCGGTCACGTAGAAGGCGTCGACGGCGTTGGAGCCGAGGGTGCTGACGTGCGCACTGCGCACCCGTACCCCGGCGTCCTCCAGCGCACGCCCGATCCGGAACAGCAGTCCGGGTGCGTCCTGGGTGCGGACCTCGATCACCGTGGCGTGCCGGGAGGCCGCGGGGGCCACCGTGACCCGCGGCGGCGGCGCCACCCAGCCCCGGCGCCTCGGGTAGGCCGCGTCCCGTTCGGCGAGGCGTCCGGCGATGTCCAGGGAGCCGTCCAGGGCGCGGACCAGGTCGGCGCGGAGGCGGGCGGCCTGGGGCAGGGAGCCGTACTCGGCGGCCACCCGCCAGTCCAGGAGCAGGACGGCGCCGTCGTCGACGTCGTCAGGGAGCCGCAGGGAGCGCAGCTCGGCGGTGCGGACGGTGAGGCGGTGCATGGCCAGGACGCCGGAGACGGCCGGCAGGACGCCGGGCTGGTCGGGTACGGCGATGAGCAGTTCCACGCCGAGCGGTTCGGGCGCGCCGCCCGGCTCCTCGTCCGGGGCGGGTTCGGTCTGGGCGCGGAGGGCGAGCACCGGACCGCCGGTGCGGAAGGCCTCGATGGCCAGCCGTTCCTGCTCCGCGGTGGGCGCGCCGGGCTCGGGCTCGTCGGCACTGTCCCCGGCGAGGACCGCGGAGACCCGTTTGACCAGGTCGGCGACGAGCGAGCCGCGCCAGGACGACCAGGCGGCCGGGCCGGTGGCCTGCGCGTCGGCCTCGGTGAGGGCGTGCAGCAGCTCCAGGGTGCCCTGGGTGCCGACCGCGTCGGCGACCAGCCGGACGGTGGCCGGGTCGTCCAGGTCGCGCCGGGTGGCGGTCTCGATGAGCAGCAGGTGGTGGCGTACGAGCGTCGACAGGACCGCGGTGTCCGCGCGGTCGAAGCCGATCCTGGCGGCCACGTCCTTGGCGATGATCTCGCCGGCCACCGAGTGGTCGCCGGGCCAGCCCTTGCCGATGTCGTGCAGCAGCGCGGCGACCAGGAGCAGGTCGGGGCGGTGGACGCGGCGGGCGAACTCGGAGGCGCGGACGGCCGTCTCGATGAGGTGGCGGTCGACGGTCCAGATGTGCACGGCGTTGCGCTGCGGCCGGCAGCGCACCCGCTCCCAGTCGGGCAGCAGGCGGCTGATCAGGCCTTCCGCCTCCAGGGCTTCCCAGACGTCGACGGTGGGGCGGCCGGAGCCGAGCAGCGTGACCAGCTGCTCGCGGGCCTCGGCGGGCCAGGGCGTGGGCAGCGGGCGGGTGGTGGCGGCCAGGTGCCGTACGGCGTGCAGGGAGAGCGGGAGGCCGGCCTGCGCGGCGGCGGCCGCGGCCCGCAGGGGCAGCACGGGGTCGCGTTCGGGGCGCGCGGCGCGGGCGAGCACCACCTCGCCGTCCTGCTCGACCACGCCCTCGGCGAGCGGGGAGCGCTCGGCGACCGGTTTGCCGCCGCCCAGCATGGCGCGCAGCCGCGGCCGCACGGCCCGCGACCGCAGCACCCGGCCCACCTCGCGCCAGGTGACGTCACTGGCGTACGAGATGACCCGCGCGGACTCGTAGACCTGGCGGAGCAGGGTGTCGGCGTCCAGGAGGTCCAGTTCGGCCGCGACCTGGTCCTGCTCCTGGAGCGCGAGGCGGTCGGTGGCGCGTCCCGTCGCCAGGTGCAGGGCGTCGCGGACGTCCAGCAGGTTGCGGCGGGCGTCGGCGAGGCCTTCGCGGGGCGCGTCGGCCAGCCAGGAGGCGGCTACGGCGCGCAGCGCGGTGGCGTCGCGCAGTCCGCCGCGGGCCTCCTTCAGGTCCGGTTCCAGGAGGTACTGCAGCTCGCCCTGGCGTTCGGCGCGCTCGGCGCAGAGTTCCTGGAGTTCGGGCAGGCGTTTGGGCGCCTGGTTGCGCCAGTCGGCGAGGACCGCGGTGCGCAGTCCCGCGGTCAGGCCCAGGTCGCCTGCGATGTGGCGGGCGTCCAGGAGGCCGAGCTGGACCTTGAGGTCGTCGCCGGCGGTCTTGCGGGCCTCGGCGGGCGTGCGCACGGAGTGGTCCAGGGCCAGCCCCAGGTCCCAGACGGGGTACCAGAGGCGGTCGGCGACGGCGGCCACCGCGCCGGGGTCGCCGCCGTCGTGCAGCAGCAGGAGGTCCAGGTCGCTGCGCGGGGAGAGCTCGCCGCGGCCGTAGCCGCCGACGGCGACCAGGCAGACGCCGCCGGCGACGCCCTCGGTGGCCGCGGCGAACAGGCCGGTCAGCCAGTCGTCGGTGAGTTCGGCGAGGGCGGTACGGCGCGACGGCCCGGACCGCGCCCCCTCGGTGAGGAGGCGCAGCCGGGCCGCCGCGTAGCCGCTGGGTCCCGTGTCCTCTGCGTCGTTCCGAACATCCGTACCCGTCACCCAGCGACTCCTGCCTGTATTCAGATGGTTCTGTTCTACAGTGCGTCCGGCCCGCGCTCACCCGTGCGGACACGGACGGCGGTCTCGACCGGGAGGGACCAGACCTTGCCGTCACCGATCTTGCCGGTGCGGGCCGCCTTGACCACGACGTCGATCAGCTGCTCCGCGTCCTCGTCCTCGGCCAGCACCTCGATGCGGATCTTGGGCACCAGGTCGACCGTGTACTCGGCACCACGGTAGACCTCGGTGTGGCCGCGCTGCCTGCCGTAGCCGCTGGCCTCGGTGACCGTGAGGCCGTGGACGCCGAAGGCCTGCAGGGCCTCCTTGATCTCGTCGAGGCGGTGCGGCTTGACGACCGCGGTGATGAGCTTCATGCGTCCACCTTCTTGCTCGAACCGGCGAGGGCCGCGGCGGAGACGGAGCCGAGGACACCGCCGCCCGCGCCGCTGAAGTCGTATGCAGTCTCGGCGTGCTCGGCCTGGTCGATGCCGGAGACCTCGTCGTCCTCGGAGACCCGCATGCCGATGGTCTTGTCGAGGAGGAAGGCGAGGACGGCGGAAGCCACCAGGGAGTAGCCGAGGACCGCGCCGACACCGGCGAACTGCTTCCACAGCTGGGTGAAGGAGTGGTCGCCGTAGAAGACGCCGGTCGCGGTGGACTGGCCCTTGCCGGTGGCGAAGAAGCCGATGAGCAGGGAGCCGATGATGCCGCCGACCATGTGGACGCCGACCACGTCGAGGGAGTCGTCGTAGCCGAACCTGAACTTGAGGCCGACGGCCGCGGCGCAGGCGACACCCGCGATGGCGCCGACGGCGATGGCGCCGAGCGGCGAGACCGCGCCGCCGGAGGGGGTGATCGCGACCAGACCGGCGACCGCGCCGGAAGCGGCGCCCAGCGTGGTGAACGCGCCGTGCCGGATCTTCTCGTAGGCGAGCCAGGCCAGCATGGCGGCGGCGGTGGCGACCTGGGTGTTGACGAACATCAGCGCGCCCACGCCGTCGTCGTTGCCGAGCCAGGAGCCGGCGTTGAACCCGAACCAGCCGAACCACAGCAGGCCGGCGCCGAGCATGACCAGCGGGAGGCTGTGCGGGCGCATCGGGTCCTTCTTGAAGCCGACGCGCTTGCCGATGACGAGGATCACGCCGAGCGCACCGGCACCGGCGTTGATGTGGACCGCGGTGCCGCCGGCGAAGTCGATCACACCGAGCTTGTAGGCCCAGCCATCGGCGCCCCAGACCCAGTGGGCGACCGGGACGTAGACGATCGTGAGCCACAGGGCGACGAAGAGCGCCCAGGCCGAGAACTTCACGCGGTCCGCGAGGGCGCCGCTTATCAGGGCCGGCGTGATGACCGCGAACATCATCTGGAAGACCATGAAGACGAAGATCGGGATGGTGTAGCCGTCCCACAGCTCCGTCAGCCCGACGTTGCTCATCCCCAGCCAGTCGGAGTCGAACCCGATGAAGCCGTTGCTGGAGCCGAAGGCGAGGGAGAAGCCGTAGAGGACCCACAGGATGGTGACGATCCCGATGCTGACGAAGCTCATCATCAGCATGTTCAGGGTGCTCTTGACGCGGACCATGCCTCCGTAGAAGAAGGCCAGGCCCGGCGTCATGAGCAGCACCAGGGCGGAACAGATGAGCATGAAGCCTGTGTTCGCGGAGGACAGCTTCGGTGCCTCCGCGGCAAGCATGATGGCTGGTGCCATCGGCGTCTCCTCGTCGATTGGTACGGCCCGGGTGCGGGCGATGCCTGAGAGCGGTCCGGTTCAAGCGGGGGGTGGGCCGGTTATGCGCCATGAGACTGGCGCAGCGCGGTTTCGGTCGTTGCCCCTCGTTGTTTCACCGGAGTGACGAAGACGCCCTGTGTGTTACGCGTGGATGAATTGCCGGATTCGGAACGACGGGATCGTTATCGTGGCGCAACCTTCTCCCGGCGGGAGAGAACCGGCCGCGGCGGCCTTCCGATGACCTGGCATGGGGGAGCCGAGTCGGGCAGTTCGGGAGGGCCGGCCGCGGCCGGGGTCTGGGACGGACCGGGATTCAGACCGCCTCGGCGGTCTCCGGCAGGTCGACGGCGAGCTGCTCGGTGAGGTCGACGACCACGGCGAGGTCACCGTGGTCACGCACCGCCGCGTCCACCGTCTTTCGAATACGAGTGTTCACGCGTTCCGAGCGGACCTTCTTGGCGATGCCCATGGCCTCGGAGGCCAGAACCGTGCTCTGCTCGGGCTCGCCCCGCAGCAGGTGCACGGTGGCCATGCCGATGAGGTTGAGCGCGTACGACCGCTGGTGCTCGGTGTCCTTGGCGAACAGGTCCACGGCGCGCTGCATCAGGGGTTCGGCCAGGGAGGCGTAGGTGGGGCTGCGGCCGGCGACGTAGGCCAGGTCGCGGAAGGAGTGGCTGTTCTCGCCGTAAAGCTCGGCCTCGGAGAAGAACCGGATCCAGTCCGGGTCCGGTTCGTCCCACTCGTCGGCATCGGTGAAGGCGTCCTCGGCCATCCGGACGGCGCGTTTGCACTTCCCGGGCTGGCCCATGTTGGCGTAGGCGCGGGCCTCCATCGCATACAGCATCGACTGGGTGCGCGGGCTGGCGCAGTCCCGGCTGCCGTACTGGGCGAGGTGGATCAGTTCCAGGGCGTCGTCGGGCCGGCCGAGGTGGATCATCTGGCGGCTCATGCTGGAGAGGACGTACGACCCGAGCGGCTTGTCGCCGGCCTCCTTCGCCGCGTGCAGGGCCAGCACGAAGTACTTCTGCGCGGTGGGCTGGAGCCCGACGTCGTAGGACATCCAGCCGGCCAGCTCGGCCAGTTCCGCGGCGACCTGGAAGAGCTTGCGGGTGGTGGACTCGGGCTGGGGTTCCTGGAGGAGGTCGGTCACCTCGTGCAGCTGTCCGACGACCGCCTTGCGGCGCAGGCCGCCGCCGCACTGGGCGTCCCACTGGCGGAACATCATCGTGGTGGACTCCAGCAGCTCCAGCTCGGGCCTGGAGAGGCGGCCCGGACGGCGGGAGTCGGCCGCCGGCTCGGCGCCCGGGTGCGGGGCGGCGGGCGAGGGGACGAGCCAGCGCTGCATCGGCTCGACGAGGGACGGGCCCGCCGACAGGATCAGCGACGTTCCGAGGAAGCCGCGCCGCGCCAGCATGAGGTCGCTGCGCGAGAACTCGCTGAGCAGGGCCACCGTCTGCGGGCCCGTCCAGGGCAGGTCGACGCCGGTCGCCGAGGGTGACTGGCGGGCGGCCCGCAGACCGAGATCCTCGACCGAGACCACACAGCCGAAGCGCTCGGAGAACAGCTCGGACAGGATCCTGGGGATCGGCTCGCGCGGGTTCTCCCCGTCGAGCCAGCGGCGCACCCTCGACGTGTCCGTCGAGATGTGGTTGGCCCCCAACTGGCGCGCCCTGCGGTTCACTTGCCGTGCCAGCTCGCCCTTGGACCAGCCGCTGCGCACGAACCACGAGTTGAGCAGCTCATTGGGGCGCTTGTCCGTACTGGTCGCGGTCGTCCCGCTTCCGTCGTTGCCGCCCACTGGAACGCCCCCATCCCTGAGACCACTTGATGCCGGATGCGCCAAGCCCTATCAGAATGCCGGTAAATACGGCCGCCCGTCCGCCACTTCTCACCCTTCGAACGGGATACCGAGTTGCCTCCGGCATACCCACGAGTGCATGTGCCCCGAGGCCTCGTGCACTCAAAGTAATCCTACGATCACTGCTCCAGCCATGGCGATCCCGGAAACGCCACCATTCGCCACCCCTTCGAATGAACTCACGATGGCCTTGGCGCGATTCACTTGACATAGGACGGCCGGGAGTAGGCGGAGCGATGCATTCGGAGGCGTGCACTCCGAGATGCACCACCGGAAGCGCTTCCAGGCGCCGCCTTGATCTTGCGTGCGCGAGGGAAAGCGGAGCCGTAGCGTCACATTCCGTTTCCATCCGCTTCCGTGTCGTAACCACCGGCGCGCCGGACCCGTTGGAGGGGGCATGGGCTTCACGATCGGCGGCATTCGCGAGATCCGCTCCGGTACGCGGCGGCGCGGCCGCTCGTCGGACTGCACCGCCGTCGCCGAGTTCACCGGCCTGTGGGGCTGGGACGTGATCCCGGGGGCCCGGGCCGCGGCCGGCGCCTGCTCGTGCGGGCACGGCGGCTGTCCCGCGCCCGGAGCGCATCCGCTGGACTTCGCGCCCCGGCTGGCCGCCGGGGCCACGCTCGACGAAGTCACCAAGGCCTGGGGCGAGTTCCCCGGCGCCGCGGTGATGCTGCCGGTCGGCCGCGCGTTCGACGTCATCGAGGTCGCCGAGCCCGCCGGACGCCGGGCCCTGGTCCGCCTGGAGCGGATGGGCCTGCCGCTCGGTCCGGTCGCCGCCACCCCGGAGGGCCGCGCCCACTTCTTCGTCGCTCCCGGCGCCGTCGCCGAACTCCCCGGGCTGCTCTACCGCATGGGCTGGGACGACCCGACCTCGCTGGACCTGCGCGGCCTCGGGCCCGGCGCGCACATCACCGCGCCGCCGTCGGACCGCGGCGGCCTGGGCCCGGTGCGCTGGCTGCGGCCGCCGGCCCTGGACTCGGCGACGCGGCCGCCGGCGGCCCGGCTGCTGCTGGGCACGCTCGCCTACCTGGCACACCGCTCACGGGCCTAGTGCGTGTCGCGCAGGCCCGCCCGTCGCACCGCCGCCACCGCGCCGCGAAAGCCGAAGCGCCCGACCCGACTGCACCTCGGGGCGGGCGCTTCTCGCGCTGCGGGGCGGTGCGTCCGCCACCTCGCGGTCAGTCGCCGATCAGGGCGTCCACGAACGCTTCCGGCTCGAACGGCGCCAGGTCGTCCGCGCCCTCGCCGAGTCCGATGAGCTTGACGGGCACGCCGAGTTCACGCTGGACCGCGATCACGATGCCGCCCTTGGCGGTGCCGTCCAGCTTGGTGAGCACGATGCCGGTGATGTCGACGACCTCGGCGAAGACCCGGGCCTGGACCAGGCCGTTCTGGCCGGTGGTGGCGTCCAGGACGAGCAGCACCTCGTCGAGCGGCGCGTGCTTCTCGACGACCCGCTTGACCTTGCCCAGCTCGTCCATGAGGCCGGTCTTGGTGTGCAGCCGCCCGGCGGTGTCGATGAGCACCACGTCGACGCCCATCTCCTTGCCCTCCTTCACCGCGTCGAACGCGACGGAGGCGGGGTCGCCGCCCTCCGGCCCGCGCACGGTGTAGGCGCCCACCCGCTCGCCCCAGGTCTGGAGCTGGTCGGCGGCGGCGGCCCGGAAGGTGTCGGCGGCGCCGAGGACGACGGTGCGGCCGTCGGCGACGAGCACCCGGGCGAGCTTGCCGGTGGTGGTCGTCTTGCCGGTGCCGTTCACACCGACGACCATCACGATGCCGGGCTTGCGGTCCGCGGGCTCGGTCTTCACCTCACGGTCGGCCTCGGTGCCGACCAGCGTGAGCAGCTCCTCGCGCAGCAGCCCGCGCAGCTCCGCGGGGGTGCGGGTGCCGAGCACCTTGACGCGCTCGCGCAGCCGCTCGACCAGCTCGGTGGTGGGCTGCACACCGACGTCGGCGGTGAGCAGGATGTCCTCGATCTCCTCCCAGGTGTCGTCGTCGAGGTGCTCGCGCGAGAGCAGCGTGAGCAGCCCCTGGCCGAGCGCGTTCTGCGAGCGGGAGAGCCGGGCGCGCAGCCGGACCAGGCGTCCGGCCGTGGGCTCGGGGATCTCGATCTCGGGAGCCGGGGGCTCTTCGACGACGACGGGAGCCGTGCCGTCGGGAAGGTCGACCTCCTCTATCGTCCGGCGCGGTTCGTCGCGCGGCGTCTCGGCCTCGTCGCCGACGTGCGGCTCGGCCGGGGGCGCGGTGATGTCGGGCGCTGCGGGGGGCGGCGGGGGCAGCGGCTTCTTGCGCCGGCTGCCGATGACGAGCCCGCCGAGCGCGCCGAGCACGACCACGGCGATGACTACAGCAAGGATGACGGTTTCCATAACGCGTCCAGTATCCATCCCTCCCCCGGGAGGGACTTTGCTCCCTCGCGAGGGAGTTTCCGGACGTTCCCCCGAATCGCGATGCCCGCTTTGTCTGCTTTCGTACAGCTAAAGTACGATGACTGCCCATGAGCTCCACCGCCGACCACGACGGCGCCCTCGAACATCTGGAAGAGTCACTGGAGCGGCACGGCCTGGAGACCCGGGGCATCGAACCGGTCCCGGAAGCGGAGCGCACCGCCACCCCGCGCGGGCTGCTGCCCACCTGGATCGCCGCGAACATCACCGTCCTGCTGCTCACCATGGGCGCGAGCCTCGCGGTCGTGTTCGGACTGAACTTCTGGCAGGCCCTGGGGGCGGCCGTCGTCGCGCCGGTCGTGTCGTACGGCCTGGTGGGACTGGTCGGGGTGGCGGGCAGGCGGGGCGGCGCACCGGGCATGACCCTGTCCCGCGCGGTCTTCGGGCAGCGCGGCAACCTGCTGCCCGGCGCGCTGATCTGGGTGGCGCGCTGGGGCTGGGAGACGATCAACGCGGTGACCGGCGCCTACGCGCTGCTGACGGTCCTGGACATCCTCTTCGGGGTCCGGCGGAACGCCGTCCTGGTCGTCGTGGCCCTGCTGCTCTTCGTGATCAGCACGCTCGTGATCTCGGGCATGGGCATCGGCGCGGTGCGCCGCTGCGGCCGGTGGGCGACCTGGCTGTTCGGCGCCTTCACCCTGCTGGTCCTCGGCCGGCTGATCGTGACGACGGACTGGAACGGGGTGCTCGGGCAGCCGGCCGGCCCCACCGCGTCGATGATCACCGGGGCCGGGCTGATCGCGGCCGGCGGGATGAGCTGGGCACCGGCCTCGCCGGACTTCACGCGGTACCTGCCGGGCACGGCGTCCTCGGCGGCGATCGTGCGCAACACGGTCGGCGGCGCGCTGCTCGTCGTCCTCCCGATGGTCCTGATGGGTGCCGTGATGGCGTCCGGCATGCCGGCGCTGGCCCGGGCCGCCGACCCGGTCGCCTTCCTCGGCGAGATCCTCCCGCTGTGGCTCGCCGTCCCCTACCTCCTCGTCGCCCTGGTCGGCATGCTCCTGATCAACGCGATGTCGATGTACTCGGCGGGCTTCACCGCGCAGACGCTCGGCTTCCGGATCCCCCGCCACCGGGCGGTCGCCCTCAACGCGGTGATCTCGCTGGTGCTCGGCGGGGTGCTGATGCTCGCGGCGACCTCGTTCCTCGGCTCGTTCATCGCCTTCCTGTCCGTGCTGGCGGTGGCGTTCTCGGCGTGGGTCGGCGTCTTCGGGGTCGACATGCTCCGGCGGCGGGAGTACGACGCCGTGGCGCTCCTGGACACGAGCCGCACCGGCGCCTACTGGTACCGGGCGGGCTTCTCCCCCGCCGCCGTCACCGCCTGGGCGCTCGGCCTGCTGGCCGGTGCCCTGTTCACCAGGTCCGACTGGTTCAGCGGGCCGTTCGCCGCGAACAACCCCGTCGGCCGCTGCGGGCTGGGCTGGACCGCGACGATCGCCGTCTCCGCCCTGCTGTACGCGGTGCTGCCGAAACCGGCGGTGGTACCGGCCGCGTCCGGGGAGCGCGCGCCTCTGGCTGTCTGACGCACCGTCAGCTACTGTCCCCGCACACCCGCTCCGCCCAGGTGAAGGGGAACCCTCATGCCCGTCTCGGTCGTTCGCTTCAACCTCGTCGAGCCCGGGGCCTCCCCCGCCTCCCTCGGCGCCCGCTACCGGGCCGCCGTGGAGATGGCCGCGTACGCGGACGAGCACGGGATCACCACGGTCCAGACCGAGGAGCACCACGGGGCCGGCAACAACTGGCTGCCGTCGCCGTTCGTCTTCGCGGGCGCGGTGTTCGGGGCGACCCGGAACATCGCGGTGACCGTGTCGGCGGTGATCGGCCCGCTGCACGACCCGCTGCGGCTGGCGGAGGACATCGCGGTGCTCGACCTGCTCAGCGGCGGTCGGCTGGTGACGGTGGCCGGCATCGGCTACCGGCCCGAGGAGTACGCCCTGTTCGACGTGGAGTGGAAGCGCCGCGGACGGCTGCAGGACGAGGTGCTGGAGACGGTGCTCAAGGCGTGGACCGGGGAGGAGTTCACCTACCGGGGCCGCAGGGTACGGGTCACTCCGCGGCCCTTCACCGAACCGCACCCGCTGCTGCTGGTCGGCGGCTCCTCCCAGGCCGCCGCCCGTCGCGCCGCCCGGCTCGGCCTGCCGTTCTTCCCCAGCGCCCACCTGCCCGAGCTGGAGGCGTACTACAAGGAGAAGCTCACCGAGTACGGCACCGAGGGCTGGACGATGATGCCCACGGAACAGACGCCGCTGCTGCACATCGCCGAGGACCCGGACCGGGCGTGGGCACGGTACGGGGAGCACTTCCTGCACGAGGCCCGGACGTACGCGTCCTGGCAGTCCGGGGACGTCCACTCGGCGGTGCGCTCGTCGGCCACGACGGTGGACGAACTGCGCGCGGAGGGCGTCTACCGCATCCTCACGCCGGAGCAGTGCCTGGAAGCGGGCCTGGACAACCTGGTCCTGCATCCGCTGGCGGGCGGCATGCCGGTGGAGGAGGGGTGGCGCAGCCTGCGGCTGTTCGGGGAGCGGGTGGTTCCGGCGCTCTAGGACCGACCGGCGGAGCCGCACAGGACACCGCCGCCCCGCCCGGGCAGTGACCGGGCGGGGCGGCGGAGGTACGAGGAGAGGGGCAGCGGGGACTTGGCCCCTCTCCCCGAGCCGGGGGCCTCGGGGACCGAGGGTCAGCCCATCTCCTCCAGGGCCTTGCCCTTCGTCTCCTTGACGAACTTGAGGACGAACGGGATGGAGAGGGCCGCGAAGACCGTGTAGATCACGTAGGTCGCGGAGAGGTTCCAGTCGGCGAGCGACGGGAAGCTCGCGGTGATCGCCCAGTTGGCGATCCACTGCGCGGAGGCGGCGACGCCCAGCGCGGCGGCGCGGATCCGGTTCGGGAACATCTCGCCCAGGAAGACCCAGACGACGACACCCCACGACAGGGCGAAGAAGAGGACGAAGATGTGGGCGGCGACCAGCGCGGTCCAGCCCTGCGCGGCCGGGAGCTTGCCGTCGACCAGGTGGTGGGAGAAGGCCCAGGCCTCCAGCGCGAGGCCGACGACCATGCCGACCGAGCCGATGAGGGCGAGCGGCCTGCGGCCGATCCGGTCCACGAAGATCATCGCGATCACGGTGCCGATGATGTTGATGATCGACGTCGTGAAGGAGTAGAAGAACGAGTCCGTCGGGTCCACGCCGACCGACTGCCACAGCGTCGAGGAGTAGTAGAACGCGACGTTGATGCCGACGAACTGCTGGAAGACCGAGAGACCGATGCCGACCCAGACGATCGGCTTGAAGAAGAAGGAGCCGCCGAGCAGGTCCTTGAACGTCGACTTGTGCTCGCTCTTCATCGCGTGCTCGATCTCGGCGACGCGGGCGTCCAGGTCGATCCTGCCGCCCTCGACCTCTTCGAGGATCGCGCGGGCGCGGTCGCGCTTGCCGACCGAGATCAGGAAGCGCGGGGACTCGGGGATGGCGAGGGAGAGCAGGCCGTACAGGACGGCCGGGATCACCATGACGCCCAGCATGACCTGCCAGGCCTCAAGGCCCATCAGCTTGCCGCGCTGGTCGCCGCCGGCGGCGTTGAGCAGACCCCAGTTGACCAGCTGCGAGATGGCGATGCCGACGACGATCGCGGCCTGCTGGAAGGAGCCGAGGCGGCCCCGGTAGGCGGGCGGCGCGACCTCGGCGATGTAGGCGGGGCCGATGACGGAGGCCATGCCGATGGCGAAGCCGCCGACGATCCGCCAGAAGGCGAGGTCCCACAGCGCGAACGGCAGCGCCGAACCGACGGCGCTGATGGTGAACAGCACGGCGGCGATCTGCATGCAGCGGATACGGCCGATCCGGTCGGCTATGCGGCCCGCCGTCGCGGCGCCGATGGCACAGCCGATCAGGGCGACGGCGATGACCTGGGCCAGAGCGGCGGACCCGATGTCGTAGCGGCTCCGGATGGCCTCGACGGCGCCGTTGATGACGGAGCTGTCGTAGCCGAAGAGGAAACCGCCCATCGCGGCGGCGGCCGCGATGAAGATGACATGCCCGAGATGATCGGGGTGAGCCGTCCCGGCTCCTGAGTTGGGTGCCTGCGCGGTGCTGGTCACAAAAAAACTCCTCGGGCCACCCGGCAGCGCTGCCGGGGGTGGGGGTGAGCCCTCTCAGGTTCAAGTGGCGCACAACTCCACACCGCTCACACCTGAAGGTAAAACTAACGTTGCAGAGACTATGCCTTCAAGTTTCGAAGTCAATAGCCGGTGTGATGTGAAGTTGCAGTGACCACGCATCGGAGATGCGTTCACTTCTTGAAGAACGAGAGGAGATGATCTACCTAAGGGCTGGGGAAGCCGCGCGACCAGCCAGAACGCGGCCCGAGCCGGAGCCCGGCAGGGCCCGCCGTCAGCGAAGCCGCTGGCTGATGACCTTCGACACACCGTCGCCCTGCATGGAGACGCCGTACAGCGCGTCCGCGACCTCCATCGTCCGCTTCTGATGGGTGATCACGATCAGCTGCGAGGACTCCTGCAGTTCCTGCATGATGCGGATCAGCCGCTGGAGGTTGGTGTCGTCCAGGGCCGCCTCGACCTCGTCCATCACGTAGAACGGGCTGGGGCGCGCCTTGAAGATCGACACCAGCATCGCCACGGCGGTCAGCGAACGCTCGCCGCCCGACAGCAGGGAGAGCCGCTTGACCTTCTTGCCCGGCGGCCTGGCCTCGACGTCCACGCCCGTGGTGAGCATGTTGTCGGGGTCGGTCAGGATCAGCCGTCCCTCACCGCCCGGGAACAGGCGGCTGAAGACGCCCTCGAACTCGCGGGCCGTGTCCCGGAACGCCTCGGTGAAGACCTGCTCGACGCGCTCGTCGACCTCCTTCACCACGTGCAGCAGGTCGGCGCGGGTCTTCTTCAGGTCCTCCAGCTGTTCGCTGAGGAACTGGTGGCGTTCTTCGAGAGCCGCGAACTCCTCCAGGGCCAGCGGGTTCACCTTGCCGAGCTGCTGGTAGGCGCGCTCGGCCGCCTTGAGCCGGCGTTCCTGCTCGGCGCGGTGGAAGGACTTGGGCAGGTTGCGGGGGTGCTCGGGGTCGTCGGGCAGCACCTCGCCCTCGGCGGGGGGCGAGGGCGGCACCGGCTGGTGCGGTCCGTACTCCTCGACGAGTCCCGCCGGTTCGACACCGAGCTCCTCCAGCGCCTTGGTCTCCAGCTGCTCGATCCGCAGCCGTTTCTCGGCGCCGAGTACCTCACCCCGGTGAACTGAATCCGTGAGTTTGTCGAGTTCCGCCTTGAGATCGCGGCCGGTGCCGCGGGCGGCCGCCAGCTCCTGCTCGCGACGGGCCTTGGCGGCCTCGGCGGCGGCCCGCTCGCGGTCGGCCCGGCCGGCCGAGACCTCGACGTGCGCGAGCAGCTGGCGGGCGCCCGCGGCGACGGCCTCCGCGACCGCGGCCTCGTGGCGCAGCCGGGCGCGGCGCTGTTCGGCACGCGCGCGTGCCTCGCGTTCCGCGCGGGCGGCGCGGTCCAGCGAGTCGGCGCGGCCGGCCAGTCCCTTGACCCGCTCCTCGTGGGTACGGACCTGGAGGCGGGCCTCCATCTCGGTCTGGCGGGCGTTGGCGCCGTCGGCGGCGAGACGGTCCCGTGCCGAGGTGTCCGGTTCCTCCTCGACCGGCATCTCCTCGGCGACGGCCAGCCGCTCGGCCAGCACCTCGACCTCTTCGAGTGCCTTGTCGAGGGACTCCTGGGCGCGGGCGGCGGCCGCCGTGGAGCGTTCCGCCTCGCCGGCCGCGCCGCGCGCCTGTCCGGCGAGCCGGCCGAGCTGCTGGGCGACGGAGGACTTCTCCCGGTCGGCGGCGCGGCGGCGTTCGGCCAGCTCCTCGACCTGGGCGGCGCACGCCCTGCGGTGTTCCTGGGCGGTCAGCTGGGCCTCGGCCAGGGCCTCGCAGCGGACCGCCAGCTCCTCCAGTTCGGCGGCGGCCTCGTCCACGGACGCCTGTACTTCGAGGAGGCTGGGGGCGCCCGCGGAGCCGCCGTGCGCGAAGTGCGCGCCGAGCAGGTCGCCTTCGGCGGTGACGGCGGTGAGATGTGGGTGGCGGTAGACGAGGTCCTCGGCGGATTCGAGGTCCTCGACGACGACGATGTCCGTCAGGAGCCGTCGCACGGCGGGCATCAGGTCCGCGGGGCCCCGGACCAGGTCGGCCGCGAAGGTCCCGGAAGGGAGGGAGGTCGCGGGGTGCCGGTCGGGGGCGGGTGCGTAGGTGCCGCTCCCGCCGTTCCCCGCGCCCCACTCGTGAGCCGCGCCGGCTCCGGCGTGGTCGGCCGCGGGTGACCGGTGGCCGCTCCCGCCGTTCCCCGCGCCCCACTCGTGAGCCGCGTCGGCTCCGGCGTGGTCGGCCGCGGGTGACCGGTGGCCGGTCGCGCCGTTCTCCGCGGCCCTTCCGGGCGCCGCGGGGCGGCCCTCCGGGGCTCCCGCCAGGAGCAGGGCCGCCCGGCCGCCGTCCTGTTTGCGCAGGAGCCTGATCGCGTCGGCCGCGGAGGCCGGGGTGGTCACCGCGACCGCGTCGGCCGCGGCGCCGAAGGCCGCCGCCAGGGCCGTCTCGTGGCCCGGGGTCACCGAGAGCAGTTCCGCCGCGGGCCCGAGGACTCCGGTCAGGCGGTCGCGGGCGCCGAGCAGTATGCCGGTGCCGTCCTTGCGGCGCAGGCCCAGCGCCAGTGCCTCGTGGCGGGCCTGGGTCGCGGCGCGGCTGCGTTCCGCCGCGGTGGTCGCCTCACGGGCCGCGGTCAGCGCCGCCTCCGCCTCGGCGAGCCGCTGTCTGGCCTGCTCGTGCCGGCCGGCCAGTTCCTCGTCACCGGCGTCGAGGCCGTCGACCTCCGCCTTGAGCGCCTCGTACTCCTCCTGCGCCGACACCGCCCGCTCCTGGGCCTCGTCGCGGGCGGCGGCCAGCCGGTCGATCTCCGCCTGGGCCGAACCGGCACGCGATCGGGCCGCGCCCACCTGGCCGTTCAGCCGGGCCAGGCTCTCCCGCCGGTCGGCGATGGAACGGGCCACGTCCTTCAGGCGCCGTTCCTCCATCGCCAGTTCCCGCTCCAGTTCGGCGCGGTGGGCGACGGTGTCGTCGAGGGCGTGCTGGGCCGCCTCCAGAGCGGCCTCCAGCTCGGCCTCCTGCTCACGGACGCGGTGGGCCTCGCGTTCCATGTCCTCCGGATCGCGGCCGCGGCGCTCCTCGGGCGGTGCGGAGGTGGCGCTCTTCACCCGGGCGTCGGCCAGCGAGATGGTGCCGCGCACGCGTTCGGCCAGCTGGGACAGCTCGTACCAGGTCTGCTGGGCGCGCTGCAGGCGCGGGGTGAGCTGCCGTACCTCGTCCTCCAGGAGCGCCTCCCGCTGGAGGGCCTTCCTCAGCTCCTGCTCGGCGGCTTCCTTGCGTTCCTTGAGGGCGGCCTCGTCGGCGATCTCGCCCTGCAGCGCCTGGCGGAGCCGCACGAGGTCGTCGGCGAGCAGGCGAAGACGCGCGTCCCGCAGGTCCGCCTGGATGACGGCGGCCCTGCGGGCCACCGCGGCCTGCCGGCCGAGAGGCTTGAGCTGGCGCCGCAACTCGTCGGTCAGGTCCTGCACGCGCGCGAGGTTGGCCTGCATCGCGTCCAGCTTGCGGAGCGCCTTCTCCTTGCGCTTGCGGTGCTTGAGGACGCCGGCCGCCTCCTCGATGAAGGCCCTGCGGCCCATCGGGTCGGCGTGCAGGACGGAGTCGAGCTGGCCCTGGCCCACGATGACGTGCATCTCGCGGCCGATGCCGGAATCGGAGAGCAGTTCCTGGATGTCCAGGAGGCGGCAGGTGTCGCCGTTGATCTGGTACTCGCTGCCGCCGTTGCGGAACATGATCCGCGTGATGGTGACCTCGGCGTACTCGATGGGCAGCGCGCCGTCGGAGTTGTCGATGGTCAGGGACACCTCGGCGCGGCCGAGCGGGGGACGGCCGGTGGTGCCGGCGAAGATGACGTCCTCCATCTTGCCGCCGCGCAGCGACTTGGCGCTGTGCTCGCCCATGACCCAGGTGAGCGCGTCCACGACGTTGGACTTGCCCGAGCCGTTCGGACCGACGACGCACGTGATCCCCGGCTCGAACCGGAGCGTGGTCGCCGAGGCGAACGACTTGAACCCGCGAAGGGTCAGGGCCTTGAGATGCACGCCGTCGGACTTTACCCGGCGGTGCTATCGCACTCCACGACCCCTCGCAACCTCGCGGTTTCGCGCATGAACACGCAGGGCACACCAGACGTTAAAGAAGGTGAAAGGATGCGCGGGCCTCGAGGGTGCCGCCACGGGGGCCGCGGGGGCGGGAAACGCGGACGGGGAATCGGGGAAAGAGGAGCGAGAAGAAAAGAAGGGACGCCGGGGCGTCCCTTGCAGATCTTGACTACTTAGCGGTTGAAAGGGCTGCCCGACCGCCGCATGTGCTGTTGTGGAGCTGTGCAGCGATCAGGTGAGCGCAGGCTCCGCCTGGTTTGCGTCGATGCTCTCCATGATCCTGTCGGGAGAAGCGGCAGCCGTCAGCGCGTCGTTCTCTGCCTGAATCCGTACCAGCTCGGATTCGAGGTCCTGGACACGCTGCTGGAGCCGTCGCATCTCGGCGAGGAGTCGCGGGTCGGAGCCGCCGACGTAACCGAGAAGCGCCTTTGCCATGATGGATGGTCCTCCACACTGAGTGACCGACCGTAGCGGTGTGGGTCGTGAGGGATTCGCACCCGCGGTGCTTGACACATCCGAGTGTTACTCGCCTGTTGCTCCATGCCAAACAGCTAAGGTGCGCGGGGCTTTCAGCGTCTCACCAAAAAGTTTGACGGTCAACACGATCACGCCCTGTATTGGCGGGTGAACCCGGGCGCGCGCGGCTCGGTAGCGGCGGCGCTGCGATCCCTGCGGGGCCCTGTCGGCGTGTCGATCAGCTGTATCTGCGGAGCCTGCCACGGCGCGCGATTCTTGGCAACCACCAGGCGGTTTCCGCTCCGGGCGGCTGCCTGCGGCCGCCCGGTCCGCCGCCACCTGCGGGACCTCACGGAGCGGAGTCAGCGGATCGCGAACCCGTCGTAGCCGCCGCGCGGTGTGTCCCAGATCTCGGTGACACCCTCCACCCTCCCGGGCGTGTCATCGCCCTGGAGCCAGTCGAGCAGGCCCTCGCAGCCCTCCCGGGCACCCTCCGCGACCACCTGCACGCGGCCGTCGCCCAGATTGAGAGCAAAACCACTCAGGCCCCCGATCTCCAGGGCCTTGGCGCGCGTGAACCAGCGGAAACCGACACCTTGCACCCGGCCGCGGACCCAGGCGACCAGTCGTACATCCTCACTCATGGGTGCAACCTAACCGGGCAATGTCACGCGGGCCCCCTCCGCCCCCACCGCCATGCGGTACCGTCCCCACCCAAAGAATCTCATCTGAAACTCACTCGATCGAGTGAGGGTGGTTGACCAGAAGGAGTCATCGGCCGCACCGGCCCCTGGTCGACCCGACCGCGAGGACGAGGGAAGAAGGCAAGGACATGGGACGCCACCGACGCTCCGCCGCCGGCCGCGCCGCCACGAGCCGCGCCATGGGGGGCACGGACGACGACGGCCCGTACCCGGGCGGCCACGACCCGCAGGACTCGTACGCGGGGCTCCGCTTCGGCACGGGGACCGCCGCCTACCTGCACCAGGAGGAGTACGCCGACGCCAACGCGCGCAGCTCCGCCTATCTGTACGCACCCCAGGAGGACTACGCCCGGGCCGACGACACCGCCGTCTTCTCCACCGAGGAGTTCGCCCCGGTGACCGGCGGCTCCCCCGCGGGCGGCCACCGGCGCAGGAAGAAGGCCGCGCGGCCCATGCGCACCGGGCTGCTCGGGGTCTCGGCCGCCGTCGCCATCGGCACCGTCGCGGTGGCCACCGGCTTGGTGCCGGGCCTGGAGAACTACAAGCTCGGCGGCACCTCCGGCACCACCGGCGGGGACCAGGTCCAGGCCGACGGGGTGCCCGGCAACACCGCCGCCGAGCAGGGCGGCACCTCCGGCGACGCCGACGGCCAGGGCACCGGCCAGAGCGCCGGCTCCACCACGGGCGGGGACAGCCAGCGCTCCGGAGCGCCCACCGGGACGGCGTCCGCCGCCGCTCCGGCCCCCGTCTCCTCCTCTCCCGCCCCGTCGAAGACCGCGTCCGAGAAGCCGTCGCCCAGCACCAGCGCCGGCACGCCGTCCGCCAAGACGACCCCCTCGGCCGCCCGGACGGCGACCAGGGCACCGGTGAGGACCACCGCGCCGGTCGCCGTGTCCGAGGCGGCGGCCGCCGAGGCCGAGGTGCTCAAGCTGGTGAACGAGGAGCGGGCCAAGGTCGGCTGCAGCGCGCTGTCCGCCAGCTCCTCGCTGGCCGGCCTCGCCGAGTCGTTCAGCGAGGACATGGCCGCGCGGGACTTCTTCGACCACACCGACCCGGACGGCAAGACGCCGTGGGACCGGGCCGCGGCCGCCGGCATATCCAACCTGGGCGGCGAGAACATAGCCCGGGGACAGGCCACGGCCGAGGCCGTGATGGACGCCTGGATGAACAGCGAGGGCCACCGCGCCAACATACTGAACTGCGACTTCAAGACCCTCGGGGTCGGGGTGCACTTCGGTTCGGGCGGCCCCTGGTGGACGCAGGACTTCGGCTACTGAGCCGCGTCGGACGGTCCCGGGTGCGCTAACCGATGGTTAGCGCACCCTGTCGGTTAGCGCTGTGGTCACTTACCCTGGACACATGACCACCAGCATCGAGGGCCGTCCCGAGGAGACGCATCCTCCGTACGACGCCTTCGCGCGGGCCTGTCCCTCGCGCGGCACGCTCGACCATGTCATGGGCCGCTGGGGCGGGCTGACCCTGAGCGCGCTGCACGAGGGGTCGTTCCGGTTCAACGAGTTGCGCCGGCGCGTGGACGGCGTCAGCGAGAAGATGCTCTCCCAGACCCTCCAGGCCCTGGAGCGCGACGGTCTGGTGCACCGCGAGGCGCAGCCGACCAACCCGCCGCGAGTGGACTACGAACTCACCCCGCTCGGCCGCGGCGTCGCCGAACGCCTGCTGTCCGTCGTCCACTTCGTGGAGAGCCGGATGGACGAGGTGCTGGCGGCCCGCGAGGCCTACGACGACACGCGCGGCGCCCGCTGACAGGCCGGGCAGAAGTAGCTGGACCGGTTCATCCAGGGCCGCCTGCGCATCGGCGTCCCGCACCGCCGGCAGGGCAGGCCCTCCCGTCCGTAGGCGTCCAGTGAGCGGTCGAAGTAGCCGGACTCGCCGTTGACGTTGACGTAGAGGCTGTCGAAGCTGGTGCCGCCGACGGACAGGGCCGCGTTCATCACGTCCCGTACGTGGCCGAGGAGTTCGGCGGTGCGCGGCCGGGTGAAGCCGGCCGTCGGGCGTTCGTAGTGGATCCGGGCCCGCCAAAGGGCCTCGTCCGCGTAGATGTTGCCGACTCCGCTGATCAACGACTGGTCGAGCAGTGCCCTCTTGATGGTGGAGCGCTTGCGGCGCAGCGCCTGGTGGAAGGCCTCGTCGTCGAAGAGCGGGTCGAGGGGGTCGCGGGCGATGTGCGCGATGACGTCCGGCAGCCCGTCGAGGGTGTTGTCGTGCAACGACAGCCCGCCGAAGGTGCGTTGGTCGACGAACCGGAGTTCGGTCCCCAGGCCGTCGGCGAACCTGACGCGGATCCTGAGGTGTTTCTCGTCGGCCGCCTCGTGCGGCTGCACCAGCAGCTGGCCGCTCATGCCGAGGTGGGCGAGGACCGACTGGCCGGTGTCCTCCAGCGGCAGCCACAGGTACTTGCCGCGCCGGCTGGGCGTGCCGACGCGGTGACCCTTGAGCCGGTGCGTGAAGTCGTCGGCACCGGCGAGGTGCCGGCGCACGGCACGCGGGTGCAGCACCTCGGTCTCGGCGACGACCCGATGGGCGACCCATCGCTCCAGACCCCGCCGTACGACCTCGACCTCGGGCAATTCGGGCATCGCGTCTCCCGTGCAGGACCCTGGACGAATCCGAGCGCCCGGGCCCTGTGCGGGGCCGGGCGCTCGGATCGTCGCGCTGTTCGTCAGGCGGAGGCGGCGGACGACGAGCCGTCGTCCTCCTGGACCGCGGCGGCCTGTTCGGCTGCCGCCGCCGTGGCGGCCTTGGCCCGCTCGTCCGCGGCGGCGCGGATGGCGCGCCACGCGGACTCGGCGGCCTGCTGCTCCGCCTCCTTCTTGCTGCGGCCGGTGCCGGTGCCGTACGAGACGCCTCCGACGCGGGCGGCAGCAGTGAAGGTCTTCTCGTGATCGGGGCCGGTCTCCGTGACCAGGTACTCGGGCACGCCGAGGCCCTCCGTCGCGGTGAGCTCCTGGAGACTGGTCTTCCAGTCCAGGCCGGCTCCGAGGTTCGAGGACTTCTCGATCAGCGGGTCGAAGAGCCGGTGCACCAGCTCGGACGCCGAATCGAGGCCCTGGTCGAGATAGACCGCGCCGATCACCGCTTCCAGGGTGTCGGCGAGGATGGACGCCTTGTCCCGGCCGCCCGTGCCCTCTTCACCGCGGCCGAGCCGGATGAAGGAGCCCAGGTCGAGACCACGGCCCACCTCCGCGAGCGCACGCGAGTTCACCACCGCTGCCCGGAGCTTGGCCAGCTGGCCCTCGGGCAGATCCGGATGGGTGTTGTACAGCGTGTCCGTGACGACGAGGCCGAGGACGGAGTCACCGAGGAACTCCAGCCGCTCGTTCGTCGGCAGGCCGCCGTTCTCGTACGCGTAGGAACGGTGGGTCAGCGCACGCACCAGAAGGGCGGACTCGAGCCGATAGCCGAGCCGCCCTTCCAGAAGCGTGTGGGACGAGGCCGTGCTGTCCGTTTTCTTCTTGGCGGATGGATCCGCCTTGGCGTCATCCGCCTTCTTGGAACTGGACACAGTGCCTCTCACCTGGCCGCTCAGACTTCGAGGACCTGGCGCTTGTTGTAGGTGCCGCACGACGGGCACGCGATGTGCTGCAGCTTGGGCTCGTGGCAGCGCTCGCACGCAACCAGGGTGGGGACCGCAGCCTTCCACTGCGACCGGCGGTGGCGCGTGTTGCTGCGCGACATCTTCCGCTTCGGAACAGCCACGGCTACTTCTCCTGCTTCTCGTCGACGCCCGCTTCCGCGTCAGCGCCGCTCATCTCGTCCTTCTCGCCGTCCCTCGTGGAACTGGCGAGTCCCTGCAAAGCCGCCCAACGGATGTCGACGGCGTCGTGGTGGTGGTCCGGGTCGTCCGCGAGCCGGGCTCCGCACTCGGAGCACAGGCCTGCACAGTCGTCCTGGCACACCGGCTGCATCGGCAGTGCGAGCACCACCGCATCGCGCAGCACGGGTTCGAGGTCGAACAGGCCGTCCTCGATGAAGAACCTGTCCTCGTCGTCCTCGGCGTCGTCGCCCGGTTCCGCGGTCACGCGGCCCCGGTCGTCGGCGTCAGGGTACGAGAACAGTTCCTGGAAGTCCGCTTCGAGCTCCTGCCCGACCGGCTCCAGACACCTTACGCACTCCCCCTCAGCCCGTGCACGGGCGGTGCCTGTGACGAGCACCCCTTCCATGACCGACTCGAGACGGAGGTCGAGTTCCACCGGCGCGCCCAGCGGCACTCCGATGACTCCCTTGATCCCGAAGTCCTCCGGGGCGTCGATCATGCGGGTCAGGCGCTGCAGCGCGCCAGGACGCCGCCCCAGCTCGTGTGTGTCGAACACGAAAGGGTTGCGGTGGTCGAGGCGTGCGTGAGGAGCCATTCCTGCTTTCGATCTCCGAGTCCAGAGGGAAGCCGTCCGGAAGACTTCTCCAGGCAGCTGTGATCGCGCACGTAGTCGCGACCGAAGAGCCAGGATACTGGACCTTTCGCTGTCGGCCCAATCCGGCGGCCGCGGCCGCCTCCGCTACTGGCCCCGGCCCTGCTCGTAGGCCCTCAGCTGCTCCGGCGTGATCATGCCGGTGTCGAAGAGGCTGGTCTCGTCCAGGGCGTAGGCCTGCTGGTGCTGGGCCGCCTGCTGCCGGGGGTCGTAGGCGGGCTGCTGACCGGTGTCGTAGCCCTGGAAGGGGGCCCCTCCCGCCGGAGCGTAGCCGGAGGTGGGGGAGGAGTACGGGTCGGCCTGCTGGTAGCCGTAGGGGTCCTGCTGGGCGTAGGCGGGCTGCTGCTGCGGGTAGTTGCCGTAGGGGTCCTGCTGCTGCGGGTAGCCGTACGGGTCCTGCGTCACGGGCTGCTGCACCGGCTGCGGATCGTACTGCGGCTGCTGCGGGACGGCGGCGGGCTGCGGCTCGGCCTGCGCGGCCTGCGCGTCCTGGTCGGCGAGGGCCGCGAGGTCGGCGAGGTAGTCGGCGTCGCTGGAGTGCTGGAAGGTCGTGTTGTCGTCGGACAGGGCGCCGAGGGCGTCGGAGGCGATCCGGCCGTGCAGCTTGGCCCGGCCCTTGCCGACGGCCTCCAGGGTCTTGGCGAGGACCGCCTCGAAGGCGCCGAGCTTCACGTCGACGTAGGCGTCGGCGTCGCGGCGCAGGGTCTCGGGGTCGTGGCTGCGCTCGGGGGCGTCCTCGTCCTCGTAGCCCTGCTCGTCGAGGCCGGGTCCGGTGCCGAGGAGCTTCTCGCGGCCGCGGCCGACCGAGCCGAGGGTCTTGGTGAGGACGACCTCGAAGTTGGCGAGCTTGGAGTCGACGTAGTCGTCGGCTTCGGCGCGGACCTCCTCGGCCTCGCGGCGCGCCTCGCCGAGGATCCGGTCGGCCTCCGCCTGGGAGCGGCGGGCCACCTCGGTGTCGGAGATCAGCGAGCCGCGCTCGGCGTGCGCGGTCTCGATGATCCGCTCGGCCTCCATACGCGCCTGCTCGACCATCTGCTCGCGGTCGCCGATCAGCTCCTGGGCCTGGGCGAGGGAGCCGGGCAGCGCCTGGCGCAGTTCTTCGAGCATCGCGAGCAGGTCGGCCCGGTTGACCACGCACGACGCCGACATGGGCATGGCCCGGGCACCGGTGACGGTGGCCACGATCTCGTCGAGCTTGTTCTGTACGTCCACCCTGCGCTCGCCACTCTCTACAGCCGTGTTGGAGACCGACGGGACGACTGTAGCCCCATCAGTCCCGGCGGATACGCTTGTTGAGGGCCTCGATCACGGCCGGCGGCACCAGGTGCGAGACGTCGCCGCCCCACTGGGCGACCTCCTTGACCAGGGAGGACGACAGGAAGCTGTAGGTGGGGTTGGTCGGCACGAAGAGCGTCTCCACGCCCGAGAGGCCGATGTTCATCTGCGCCATCTGCAGCTCGTAGTCGAAGTCGCTGACCGCCCGCAGGCCCTTGACGATGGCGGGGATCTCGCGCTGCTTGCAGAAGTCGACGAGGAGGCCGTGGAAGGACTCCACGCGGACGTTCCCGCAGTCGGCGGTGACCTGGCGGATCAGGTCGATCCGCTCGTCGATCTCGAACAGGCCCTTCTTGGACTTGTTGATCATCACCGCGACGTAGACCTCGTCGTAGAGACGGGACGCTCGGGCAATGATGTCGAGGTGTCCGTTGGTGATCGGGTCGAACGACCCGGGACAGACGGCGCGGCGCACTTGTGATCCCTCGCTCTCCGGTCCGGTCATCGTGCGTCTTCGCACGTAGCGGCGGCGCGACCGTACCAAAACGTTCCCTCGCCGTAGCGACGGGACCGGAGGGCCTCGAAGCCGGTCGGCCAGCGGAAGTCGCCGCCTCTGGTGCTGCGCTCCACGGTGACGAGCGCCCCGGGCGCTAGCCAGCCCCCCGAGGCGAGTGTGAGGAGAATCTCCCGAAGATCGTCGTCGGAGACGGCGTAGGGAGGGTCGAGGAAGACGATGTCGTACGGCCGCTCGGGCGCCGGTGACTGGATGATCTGTTGCGCTTTGCCCGCTCTGACCTCGGCGCCGGGCAGGCCCAGGTTCTTCACGTTCTCGCGGACGACGCGGGCGGCGCGCGGGTCGGCCTCCACGAGGAGGGTGTGGCCGGCGCCGCGGGACAGGGCCTCCAGGCCCACGGCCCCCGAACCGGCGTAGAGGTCGAGGACGCGGTCGCCGTCCAGGGGGCCGCCGAGGAGGGACTGCCAGGTGGAGAAGAGGCCTTCGCGCGCACGGTCCGAGGTGGGACGGGTTCCGGTGCCGGGCGGCACCGTCAGCCGACGTCCACCGGCCGCGCCGGCGATCACGCGGGTCATGGGGGGGGTCCTTCTTCGAGGGCGGCTTACGGGTTCAGTCTGGCAGGCCCGCCGGGGTGGGTGTTCGGTGCGCCGCGGCGGCGGCGGGCGCGCGGTGGCCGGCCGCGCGGTTCACCGCGCCCCTTTCACGGCGCCGCCCGTCAGCCCTTTTCCAGGTACTGCTCTCTCTCCTCGTCCAGGAGGGCGTCCAGAGCTGTCCGCAGGCCGGGGAAGGCGGTCAGCTCCGGGTCCTCGGCCACCAGGGCCGTCGCCTCCTCGCGGGCCTCGGCGATGATCTCCTCGTCCTCGATGACCGCCAGCACGCGGAGGCTGGAGCGGACTCCGGACTGGGCCTGGCCGAGGACGTCGCCCTCCCTGCGCTGTTCGAGGTCGATGCGGGACAGCTCGAAGCCGTCCAGGGTCGAGGCGACGGCGGTCAGGCGCTGGCGGGCCGGACTCGCCTCGGGCATCTCGCTGACCAGGAGACACAGGCCCGGCGCGGAGCCGCGGCCGACCCGGCCGCGCAGCTGGTGCAGCTGGGAGACGCCGAAGCGGTCGGCGTCCATGATCACCATGGCGGTGGCGTTGGGCACGTTCACGCCGACCTCGATGACCGTGGTGGCGACCAGGACGTCCGTGTCGCCGGCCGCGAAGCGGCGCATCACCGCGTCCTTGTCGTCCGGATGCATGCGGCCGTGCAGGACCTCGACGCGCAGGCCCGCGAGCGGGCCCTTGGCGAGGTGGTCGGCCACGTCCAGGACGGCCAGCGGGGGACGCTTCTCCGCCTCGTCCTCGGCGGACTTCTTGGCCTTCTTCGGGTCCTCGTCCTCGTCGCCGATGCGGGGGCAGACCACGTAGGCCTGATGGCCGTTGCCGACCTCCTCGCGGACCCGTTCCCAGGCGCGGGCCAGGAAATGGGGCTTGTCGGCGGCGGGGACGACGTGCGTGGCGATCGGGGAGCGGCCGGCCGGCAGCTGGTCCAGGACCGAGGTCTCCAGGTCGCCGAAGACCGTCATGGCGACGGTGCGGGGAATGGGGGTCGCCGTCATGACGAGGAGGTGCGGAGGCTGACTGCCCTTGCCCCGCAGGGCGTCGCGCTGTTCCACGCCGAAGCGGTGCTGCTCGTCCACGACCACCAGGCCCAGGTCGTGGAACCGGACCTTGTCCTCGATCAGGGCGTGGGTGCCGATCACCAGTCCGGCGTCCCCGCTGACGAGGTCCAGCATGGCCTGGCGGCGGGCGGCGGTGCCCATGGAGCCGGTCAGCAGGACGACCTTGGTGGCGTGCTCGGCGCCGCCCAGCATGCCGCCCTCGGCCAGCTCCCCCATCATCTCGGTGATCGAGCGGTGGTGCTGCTGGGCCAGCACCTCGGTGGGCGCGAGCATGGCCGCCTGGCCGCCCGCGTCGACCACGGCGAGCATGGCGCGGAGGGCGACCAGCGTCTTGCCGCTGCCGACCTCGCCCTGCAGCAGCCGGTGCATGGGGTGTTCGGTCGCCAGGTCGTCGAAGATCTCCCTGGAGACCTTCCGCTGGCCGTCCGTGAGCGTGAAGGGAAGACGGTCGTCGAAGGCCGTGAGGAGACCGTCGGGACTCGGCCGCCGGGCCACCGCGGGAAGGTGGGCGTCCGCGTGGCGGCGCCGCGCCAGGGCCGTCTGGAGGACGAAGGCCTCGTCCCACTTGAGGCGGTCGCGGGCCTGCGCGATGTCCGCCTTGGTGTGCGGGCGGTGGATCTTCAGCAGGGCCTCGGGCAGGGAGACCAGGCCACGGCCCTCGCACAGGGCGGGCGGCAGCGGGTCCAGGGCCTCCTGGACGCTCGGCAGCACCGTCTGGACGGCCTTGCCGATCTTCCAGGACTCCAGCTTCGCGGTGGCCGGGTAGAGCGGGATCAGGGTTCCGGCCCAGGTCTCCACCGACTCCTCGGGGTCGTCGCCGCTGAGCAGTTCGTAGGCCGGGTGGGCCAGTTGGAGGCGGCGGTTGAAGACGGAGACCTTCCCGGCGAACATCGCGCGGGTGCCCGGCAGGAGTTCCTTGTGGGGCTTGTGCACGCCGTTGCCGAAGAAGACCAGTTGGAGCCGGCCGCTGCCGTCGGTGATCGTGACCTCCAGCCGCTGGCCCTTGCCGCGCGGCGCCTTGGCGGAGGCGAACGTGTGCAGCCGGGCGTCGGCCACCATGGCGACCACCGTGACGTGTTCGTCCATCGGCAGGTCGGCGAGGTGGGTGAGCTGGCCGCGCTCCTCGTATCTGCGCGGGTAGTGGTGCAGGAGATCGCCTACCGTGTGCAGGCCGAGGTGCTCGGCCATCACCTTGGCGGTGGCGGGGCCGAGCACCTTCTTCAGTGGTTCTTCCAGGGCGGGCACGAGATCCATTGCACACCACACCACTGACAATGCCGTATATGTCTCGGGAAACCCCTGGTCAGGCGGCCGTTTTGGGTCATAGGATGGCGCGCTCCGGCCATCCTTCCGCGGTCACCGCCCCACCAGGGACCGCCCGACCCCGCGCCGACCACGTCTCCCCCCTCCGGCGCTGCGACGATGGACTCCCAGACCTCACAGTCATCCCAGGCACCACAGCCTCCCCATACGTTCCAGGTCGACCTGCGCGGTCTGGTGGACCTGCTCTCCCACCACCTCTACTCCAGCCCCAAGGTCTACCTGCGCGAACTGCTGCAGAACGCGGTGGACGCCATCACCGCCAGACGGGCCGAGCAGCCCGACGCCCCGGCGCGCGTACGCCTGTACGCCGACGGCAGTGCCCTTCGGGTGGAGGACAGCGGCGTCGGGCTCACCGAGGCGGACGTGCACAGCCTGCTCGCGACCATCGGGCGCAGCTCCAAGCGGGCGGACGGGCTGCAGGAGGCCCGGTCCGACTTCCTCGGCCAGTTCGGCATCGGGCTGCTGGCCTGCTTCGTGGTCGCCGAGCGGATCCGCGTGGTCAGCCGCAGCGCCCGCACCCCGGACGCGCTCCCGGTGGAGTGGACGGCCCGTGACGACGGCTCGTACACCGTGCGGACGCTGCCGCCCGAGGCACGGCCCGAGCCCGGCACCACCGTGCACCTGGTGGCGCGGGCCGGCGCGGCGGAGTGGCTGGAGGAGCGGCGCGTGCTGGCGCTGGCCCGTGACTTCGGCTCGCTGCTGCCCTACGACGTCCGGGTGGGCGACGAGGCGGTCACCGACCTGCCCGCGCCCTGGGACCGGCCCTACCCCTCCCCCGGCACCCGCCGGGTCGCCCTCGCCCGGCACTGCCACGATCTGTTCGGGTTCGCGCCGCTGGACTCGATCGCCCTGGACGTGCCGGTGGCCGGGATCCGCGGGGTGGCCTACGTGCTGCCGTCCGCGGTGAGTCCGGCGCAGCGGGCCGGCCATCGCGTCCACCTCAAGGGCATGCTGCTCACCGAGCGGGCCGAACAGCTGCTGCCGGACTGGGCGTTCTTCGTGCGCTGCGTCCTGGACACGGACAGTCTCCGGCCGACCGCCTCGCGCGAGTCGCTGTACGAGGACGAGACGCTGGCGGCGGTGCGGGAGGCGCTCGGCGAAAGGATTCGGTCCTGGCTGACCGGGCTGGCCGCGGGTGATCCGGAACGCCTCTCCGCGTTCCTCTCGGTGCATCACCTCGGGGTGAAGTCGCTGGCCCGGCACGACCGGGAGATGCTGCGCACGATGCTGCCGTGGCTGCCCTTCGAGACCACCGACGGCCAGCTGTCCCTGGAGGAGTTCGCGCAGCGCCACCCGGTGGTGCACTTCACCAGGACGGTCGAGGAGTACCGGCAGGTCGCGCCGATCGCCTCCGCGCAGGGCGTCGGCGTCGTCAACGGCGGTTACACCTACGACAGCGAGCTGGTCGAGGCACTGCCGTCGGTGCGGCCCGGGACGGTGGTCGCGGAGCTGGACGCGGACACCGTGACCGCGCACCTGGACGCGGTGGATCCGGCGGAGGAGCTGGTGCTCGCCGGGTTCCTCGCGGCCGCGCGGGCCAAGCTGGACCCGCTGGGCTGCGACGTCGTGCTGCGCGCCTTCCACCCGCTGTCCGTGCCCGCGCTGCACCTGGACGACCGGGCCGCACGGCACGAGCAGGCACGCGCGGAGGCCGAGGAGCAGGCCGACGACCTGTGGGCGGGCATCCTGGGCTCGCTGCGCGGCAGTGCGCCCCGGGCCCGTCTGGTGCTCAACCATCTCAACCCGCTGATCCGGCGGATCAGTTCCCTGACCGACCCGGAGCTGATCGGCACCGCGAGCGAATCGCTCTACGGGCAGGCGCTGCTGATGGCCCAGCGTCCGCTGCGGCCCGCCGACTCGGTCCTGATCAACCGCTCGTTCATCGGCCTCCTGGAGTGGGCCACGCATGGGGAGGGTGACCGCTGATGGGCGCAACCGGCGGCATCGCCGACTTCGACGCGCTGCGCCGCGCGATGGCCGAGAACTCGGAGGAGCCGGAGGGTCCCGCGCGCAACGCGCGCGCGGAGCAGCTGCTGGCGGAGGCCGAGAAGCTGAACGTCCCGCTCGCCGTGGTCGAGGCGCTCGGACACCAGCTGAAGGTCTACAACTACAGCTCCGAGAAGGACAAGATGTTCGTCCCCTTCGCGCGGCTGCTGCGCCTGTGGGACGAACGGCCCGGGGACTTCGACGAGTACGAGACGCACTCCCTGTACTGGGTCTTCAAGTGGATGTCGGCCGGCATGCTCGACCAGCCGCACATACCGCTCGCCTCGATCGAGAAGTGGCTGGGCGAGATGGAGCACCGCTACCGGCTCGCCGGGCACTCCGAGCGGGCGGTGCGCAGCGCCGAGTTCAGCGTGGCCGCGCACATCGGTGACCTCCCGCGCGCGGAGCGGGCGTACGCGGCCTGGCTGGCGGCGGACCGGGACCGGATGGCCGACTGCCATGCGTGCGAGCTGCACGGACAGGGCGGCTGGCAGCTGCGCAACGGCCGGGACGCCGAGGCCCTGGAGCTGTGGGGGCCGGTTCTGGAGGGCGAGTACAGCTGCGCGCACGAACCGCACACGGTCCTCGCGTCGTCCCTGGTCCCGCTGCTGCGGCTGGGCCGGGCCGACGAGGCCCGCGCCCACCATCTGCGCGGTTTCCGGCTGGTGCGCCCCATGGAGAGCATGCGGGGCGCGTACGCGGACCACGTGGAGTTCTGCGCGCTGACCGGCAACGAGGCGCGCGGACTCGAACTGCTCGCGGAACGTCCCGCCTACTTCACCGACACCGGGCAGCCGCGCAGCCGGATGGACTTCCTGGCGGTGGTGACGCTGCTGATGGAGCGGCTGACCGGGCTGGGCCTCGGTGAGCAGCGGGTGCCGGGTCCGGCCGGGCGGGCGTGGAGCGCCGCGGAACTCGCCGGGCACGCGCGCGCGGAGGCCCTGGAGCTGGCGGCCCGGTTCGACGCCCGCAACGGCACCTCCTACGTCGGCGACCGGGTGCGCGAGCGCATGGACCAGCGGCCGCTGGTCGACCGCCTGCCCCTGGGAGTGCGGGCGGCACGGACGGCGCCCGCCGGGCCGGTCGCGCCGGTGGTGCGGGCGCCCGCGCAGGAGCCGCGGTCGCTGTCCGCGCTGCTCGCCGAGGCGCGCCGGCTGTCGGACACGCTCCAGCCGCACGCCCTGGAGGCCTGGGCGGCGGTCGCCGAGGCGGTCGAGGGCGCCGAGGACACCGAGGTGGACGCCTACGTCCGCGCGGAGGTGGCCGACCACACGGCGATGGGCCGCGGCCCCGAGGGCGCCGAGCTGTTCGAGCGTGCGGCCGAGCTGTACGCGCGGGCCGGTGACGAGGGCGAGGCGATCGCGGCACGCGCGCGTGCGGCCTACGTCCGCGCGCTGGCCGGCGAACTGGACGCGGCGACGGCCGCGATCGGCGAGCCGTACGACCGGATCCTCGCGCTGTACGCCGACGAGGCCACCGGCGTGCGGCAGACGGCGTCCGTGCTGATGAGCCGGGCGCGGATCCTGATGCGGCGGGTGCACGAACGGTCGGAGGGCGCGGCCGAGGCCGAGCAGGCCGTACGGGAGCTGCTGGCGCTCGTCGGCGGGCGCGGCGGGTCCGACGTCCGGCTGGTGTCACGGGCGGCCGAGGGGCGGGCGATGCTCGCCGAACTGGCCGAGCACGCCGGCGACGGGGAGCGGGCGGCCGAGCTGTTCCGCCAGGCGTCGGCGCAGTTCGTGGGCGCGCAGCTGCCGTGGTTCGCGGTGGAGTACGAGGTGCGGGTGGCCGCGCTCGCCCATGAACAGGGCGACATGACCGAGGCGGAGCGGGCGCTGCGCGCGGCCCTGGAGCACGGCGGGCCGCACGTGGAGGCGGTCGGGCGGGCCCAGCTGCACCTCCAGCTGGCCGAGGTGCTCGGTGGCCGGGGCGCGGCGGAGGAGGCCGCCGAGCACGCCCTCCAGGCGGCGCACTGGGCCGACGAGGCCGGGGAGAGCTCCACCCTGGGTGCGTGGGCGCGCCACCAGCTGGGCGGCCTGCTGCTGCGGCAGGGGCGGTTCGCGGAGGCCGCCGAGGTGCTGGAGTCGGCGCTGGCGGACCTGAGCGCCGAGACGCACGGCGACGGCGCGGTGGTCCAGACCCAGTGGTGGCTCGGGGACTGCCTCAGCGAACTCGGCGAGCATCACGCGGCGGCCGAACGGCGGCTGCAGGCGGCCGAGATCGCCCGGCACTGGCCCGAGCAGCACGACCACGCCACGCTCGCGCACCTGGCAGCCGAGTCGCTGGGCAACGCGGGGCTGGCCGCCGACGCGGACCGGGCGTACGCGCGCGCGGGCGAGCTGTGGCGGGCGATGGGCAACGTGCACTTCCTGGTGCGGTCGTTGCGGGCCCGCGCGTGGCTGGCGCTGCGCACGGAGGCCGGGACGGCGGGCGCGCGGCGGCTGATGACGGCGGCGGTGACGGAATGCGAGACGGCGCTGACGGGGCTGCGGGATCCGGCGGCCCGGGAGCGGCTCACCGGTGAGCTCGGCCACACCCACCGGCAGTTCGGCGACCTGCTGGCCCGGTCCGTGCCGGAGGACGCGCAGGACGCGGCGATCCAGGACGCGTTCGAGGCGGCGCTGGCCGAGACGACGGCGGCGATCGCCGTCTTCGCCGAGCTGGGCGCGGACGGTCTGCACAGCCGTACCGGCGCGGAACTCGCGGCGGCCTGGCTGGAGGCCGACCTGAGCCGGCCGGCCGACGCGGCGGCACGCGCGCGTGCGGTGCTGGACGCCTACCGGGACGCGGACCCCGAGGACGACACGGTCCGGGCCCGGCGGGCGGAGGCACGGCAGTTGCTGGAGCCCGCGCAGGCGTGAACACGGGCGGGCGGGGGGCTCATTCGACGCCGATGAGCAGCGGGGCCCCCTGCCGGCCGCCGTCGTAGACGACCGTGTCGACGGCGAGGTAGGCCTCGCGCACCCGTGCCTGAAGGCGTTCGGCGACGCCCTCGGGCGCCTCGTCGCCGAGCACGAGGGTGACCAGCTCGCCGCCCGCCTGGAGCATGCGGTCAAGGACGCTCTCGGCGGTGGCGGTCACGTCCGAGCCGATCACCGCCACGTCACCGTCGATCAGGCCCAGCACGTCCCCGGCCTGGCAGATGCCGGCCATCGTCCAGGACTGCCGCTCGGCGACCACGACCTCGGCGTAGCGGGTGGCGCCGGCCGCCGAGGTCATCTGGACGACGTCCTCGTCGAAGCGGCGGTCCGGCTGGTGCACGGCGAGCGCGGCGATGCCCTGGACCGCGGAGCGGGTCGGGATCAGGGCGACCCGGATGCCCTCGGCGCGGACCTGCTCGGCGGCCGCGGCCGCGGTGTGCCGCAGGTCGGCGTCGTTGGGGAGCAGCACCACCTCGCGCGCGTGCGCCCGCCGTACGGCGTCGACCAGCTCGCCGCTGGCGGGCGGCTCCCCGGGACGCGCGAGCACGGTGGTCGCGCCGGAGTCGCCGTACAGCCCGACCAGTCCCTCGCCCGGCACGACGGCCACCACGGCCCGCTGCACCCGCTCGCGCGGCGGTTCCGCGCCGGTGTGCACGTCCCCGGCACCGAAGTGCGTGATCCGGATCCGGTACGGCCGCCCGGCCTCGACGCCCGCCTCCACCGCGGCACCGGCGTCATCGACGTGCACGTGGACGTTCCACAGGCCGTCGCCGCCGACCACGACGAGGGAGTCGCCGAGCGCGTCGAGCCGGGCCCGCAGCCGCTGTACGGCGCGGTCCTCGGCCTCCAGCAGGTAGATGACCTCGAAGGCGGGGCCGGTGGCCTGCTCGGCGCACGCCTCGGCCCGCACGCCGGAGACGGCGTCCACGCGCGCGCCGGCGACCGGGGGCGCTCCGTGGGCGTGCGGGTCGAAGACCGCCGGCGTCTCCCCGGTGAACGCCTCCACCAGGGCGCCGAGCACGGCGACCAGGCCCAGGCCGCCCGCGTCGACCACACCCGCCCGTGCCAGCGCGGCGAGCTGTCCCGGGGTCCGCGCGAGCGCCGCGCAGGCGCCCTGGTACGCGGCCCGCGCGACCGTGGCGCAGTCGCCCTCGGCCGTGTCGGCGGCGTCGGCCGCCGCGGACGCGACCGACAGCACGGTGCCCTCGACGGGGCGCGCGACGGCCCCGCGGGCGGCGTCGGCCGCGTGCCGCAGGGCCCGCCGCAGCTCCGCGCTGTCGATGTGAGCCGCCTCGCCCTCGGCGAGGACCTGGGACATGCCGCGCAGCAGCTGCGCGAGGATCGTGCCGGAGTTGCCGCGCGCGCCTATCAGGGCGCCGTGCGCCATCGCGCGGACGGCGTCGGCGAGGGCGGGGACCTCTTCGCCCAGTTCGTAGCCCGCGAAGACGGCCTCCACGGCGCCGGCGGCCGATTCCAGCGTCAGATAGAGGTTGGTGCCCGTGTCGCCGTCGGCCACCGGGTAGACGTTGACGGCGTCGATCTCCTCGCGCGCCCGGCCGACCGCCCCGAGCGCGAGAGCGCACCAGGCGCGTACCGCGAGAGCATCGAGGAATGTCTGCGGCACCTGCGCCACCTGCGCCTCCTTGAGCTGGCCCGACGTGGTCGCAGCGTAGACCCCGCGCGGGTGTCCACCGGAAGAGGGCCGGGAGCGGGCCCCTGAGCTGCCATGCTAGTTTCGTCTAACCGTCGCGGCCGTTGTATGCTGCTCCGGTTGCCCGATCCGATCGGGCCATACCCCTGGCAGGCCACTCAAGATCTCAGATCTCCGGATCTGGATCCCGGGCACGCCGGGATCCACCGTAAGTGCATCTGAAGTCTTTGGAGTGACCCGTGGCTGCCAACTGCGACGTCTGCGGCAAGGGGCCGGGCTTCGGCAACAACATCTCGCACTCGCACCGCCGTACGTCCCGTCGCTGGAACCCGAACATCCAGCGTGTGCGTACCGTGGTCGGCGGGACGCCGAAGCGCGTGAACGCCTGCACCTCGTGCATCAAGGCCGGCAAGGTCTCGCGCTGACGCACTGCTGCTAGCGCGCGGCCACAACCGGTTTCGCCGCACTGAGCCGGTCCACCTCCGGGTGGACCGGCTTTTTGCCATGCCCGGCCGCGAGCGGCCCGGCCCCCTACTTCTGTCCTGAGTCCCGGCTCAGGGCCCAGCCGTGGTCCACCGGACCGATCCCGGCACCGAGCGCGAACCCGGCGGCGATCGCGCCGGTGACGTACTCCTTGGCCGCCGCCACCGCCTCCGGCACGGACTGCCCCTTCGCCAGGTGGGACGCGATCGCGGACGCGAGCGTGCAGCCGGTGCCGTGCGTGTGCCGGTTGTCGTGGCGAGGAGCGCTCAGCAGGAAGTCGTCCGTGCCGTCCGTGAGCAGGTCCACGGCCGCACCGGGCAGATGCCCGCCCTTGATCAGCACCCACCGCGGCCCGTACGACAGCACGGCCGCGGCGGCCCGCCGCAGGTCCGCCTCCGATTCGACCCGTACGCCGGTGAGCTGGGTCACCTCGTCGAGGTTGGGGGTGGCCACGGTGGCCAAGGGGAGCAGTTCGGTGCGGACCGTCTCCAGGGCGGAGGCGGCGAGCAGGGAGTCGCCGTGCTTGGAGACGCCCACCGGGTCGACGACCACCGGAGCCCCGGTCCCGGCGATCAACTCCGCGACCGCTGCGACGAGTTCGGCGGAGGCGAGCATCCCGGTCTTCACCGCGTCCACGCCGATGTCGTCGACCACGCTGCGGTACTGGGCGCGCACCGCCGCCACCGGCAGTTCCCAGGCGCCCTGCACGCCCACGGAGTTCTGCGCGGTGACGGCCGTGATCACGCTCATGCCGTGCACGCCCAGCGCCAGCATCGTCTTCAGGTCGGCCTGGATCCCGGCGCCGCCGCCGGAGTCGGAGCCCGCGACCGTCAGCACGCGCGGGAGGCTCATGACTCGATGTCCCCGAAGTGGTCCCAGCCGCCCTTGCTGGTCCAGGGCGCGCCGTCGACGGTCACCTGGGGCAGCGCGGACGGGTTGAGGACCTCGCCGATGACCTTCCAGCGGGCGGGCAGCTTCACGTCCGGCGGGAAGGTCGCCACGATCGCGTGGTCCTCGCCGCCGGTCAGCACCCACTGGAGCGGATCGACGCCGACGGCCTGGCCGATGTCGTTCATCTGGGTCGGGACGTCGATCGCGCCGGAGCGGACGTCGATCCGCACCTTGCTGGCCTCCGCGATGTGCCCGAGGTCGGCGATCAGTCCGTCGCTGACGTCGCACATCGCGGTGGCACCGAGTCCGGCAGCGGCCGGGCCCGCGTGGTACGGGGGTTCGGGGCGACGGTGCGCCTCCACGAAGGCGCGCGGCGACCGGAAGCCCCGGGAGAGCACCGCGTAGCCGGCCGCGGACCAGCCCAGCCAGCCCGTGACGGCCACCAGGTCACCGGGCTGGGCACCGGCCCGGGTCACCGGCTCCTGGTTGCGCAGATCGCCGAGCGCGGTGATGGAGACCATGATCGTGTCGCCGCGGACCACGTCCCCGCCGACCACCGAGGCGCCCGCCACCTGGCACTCGTCCCGGATGCCGTCCATCAGCTCGCTGGGCCAGGTCACCGGCAGTTCGGCGGGGACCACCAGGCCGAGCAGCAGCGCGGTCGGGACGGCGCCCATCGCCGCGATGTCCGCGAGGTTCTGGGCGGCCGCCTTGCGGCCCACGTCGTAGGCCGTGGACCAGTCGCGGCGGAAGTGCCGGCCCTCCAGCAGGATGTCGGTGCTCGCCACGACCCTGCGGTCGGGCGCGGCGACCACCGCGGCGTCGTCGCCGGGACCGACCCGGACCGCCGGAGTGGTGGTGAGACGGGAGGTGAGCTCCCTGATGAGCCCGAACTCCCCCAGCTCACCGACAGTGCCCTTCATCGCCCTTACGCCCCTTCTCTGCTCTGCCGGGCCCGCTCGCGCGTCACCGTCGTCCTGGATACGGTCGAGGTGACCGTCAACTTCTGTCCTGCCTGCACCCTGGCGCGCGGGCCCCTGTCCGCGCAGGTCTCCCCGCGGTGAGCGGCGACGCGATACCGTGGCGTTCCTTTTCCCCACATGATCCTCGTGGCCGCCCTGGAGGTTCCGTGGTACAGGCGTACATCCTGATCCAGACGGAGGTCGGCAAAGCGTCGACCGTCGCCGAGATCATCAGCAAGATCCCTGGAGTCATCCAGGCCGAGGACGTGACAGGACCGTACGACGTCATCGTGCGCGCGCAGGCGGAGACGGTCGACGACCTCGGTCGGCTCGTGGTCGCCAGAGTCCAGCAAGTGGACGGCATCACGCGCACCCTGACCTGCCCGGTCGTCCATCTGTAGCCCCCGTCTACGCTTGGCCGGTGAACATCTACCGTCACCGGCCATTCGGTCTGCCCGCGCTCGCCGCACTGGTGCTCGCGGCCGCGGGCTGCTCCTCGGCAGACGACGCCCCGACGGCGGAGGTTCCCCGTCCGGGCGCGGCCGTCGCCGAGCTGTGCCGCAACCTCGACGAGGGGTTGCCGAAGAAGGTGGACGGACTCGCCCGGCGGGACCCCGAGCCCGCCTCCGCGCTGACGGCGGGCTGGGGGAACCCCGCGATCATACTGCGCTGCGGTGTCGAGCGGCCTGCGAAGATGTCCGACCCCGAAGCCGACGGGGTCGAGGTCGACGGGGTCGGATGGCTGCTGGAGCAGGAGGCCGACAAATCGTTCCGCTTCACCACCACGCTGCGGAAGGCGTACGTCGAGGTGACGATCCCGGCGGCGCGGACCGGCGGCGGCATGACGCCACTGGTGCACCTGGCGCCCGCCGTCAAGAAGGCGATCCCGAAGGGGATCGCCGACTAGCCGTCGCAGCGGCCCAAGGAGTGCGCCGGGTGCGAGCCGCGCGGGGTCGCCCGCGCGGTTCCGGGCGCCTCCCGATCGGTCACCTCAGACCGGTCGAGCGGTTCAGGGCCGCCTGGATCAGGCGGTCGATGAGGTCCGGGTAACTGACGCCGGTCGCCTGCCACATCTGCGGGTACATCGAGATCGGCGTGAAGCCCGGCATCGTGTTGATCTCGTTGATCACGAAGTCGCCGTCCTCGGTGAGGAAGAAGTCCGCGCGGACCAGGCCCTCGCAGGACGCCGCCTCGAACGCGTCCACCGCGAGCGCCTGGATCTGCGCGGTCTCCTGCTCGGTGAGCGGGGCGGGGACGATGCCGGGGGTGGAGTCGATGTACTTGGCCTCGAAGTCGTAGTACGCGTGCGTGTCGGCCGGCGGGATCTCGGCCGGCACCGAGGCGCGCGGGCCGTCCTCGAACTCCAGGACGCCGACCTCCAGCTCACGGCCGCGCAGCGCCGCCTCGACCAGGATCTTCGGGTCGTGGACCTGCGCCGTGGCGATCGCCTCGTCCAGTCCGGAGAGGTCGTCGACCTTGGTGATGCCGATCGACGAGCCGGCCCGGGCGGGCTTCACGAACAGCGGCCAGCCGTGCTCGCCGGCGAACTCCACGATCCGCTTGCGGGCGGCGGACTCGTCCTGCTTCCACTCGCGGGGCCGGATCACCAGGTACGGGCCGACCTTGAGCCCGAACGAGGTGAACACCCGCTTCATGTACTCCTTGTCCTGGCCGACGGCCGAGGCCAGCACGCCCGAGCCGACGTAGGGCACCCCGGAGAGCTCCAGGAGCCCTTGCAGGGTGCCGTCCTCGCCGTAGGGGCCGTGCAGCATCGGGAAGACGACGTCGACCTCGCCGAGCGCCTTGGGCACGGAACCGGGCTCGCTGTAGACGACCTCGCGGTTGGCCGGGTCGACGGGGAGCAGCACGCCGCCGTCGGTGGACTCGGCGAGGTCGCCGACCTCCGGCGTACGGCGGTCGGCGATGGCCATGCGCTCGGGGGCGTCGGCCGTGAGCACCCAGCGGCCCTCCCGTGTGATGCCGATCGGCAGGACGTCGTACTTCGTCCGGTCGATGGCGCTCAGGACCGCTCCGGCGGTGACCATGGAGATGCCGTGCTCGGAGCTGCGGCCGCCGAACACGAGGGCCACACGGGGCTTGCGAGCGGGCTGCTCAGGGCTCTGGGGGAGGTTCTCGGTGCTCATATCGCGATGAGAGTACCCGGTGGTAGTGCGCCGATACAGCGTCGGCGGGGTGCGTTCGCTCAGCGTCGCTCGGGCTTCGCGCTGCGCGACATCAGCTCCTTGAGGGCGACCACCGGGGGCTTGCCCTCGTGCACGATGTCGACGACCGTCTCGGTGATCGGCATCTCCACGCCGTGCCGGCGGGCGAGATCGGCCACCGACTCGCAGGACTTGACGCCCTCGGCGGTCTGCCGGGTGACCGCGATGGTCTCCTCCAGGGTCATGCCCTTGCCGAGGTTGGTGCCGAAGGTGTGGTTGCGGGACAGCGGCGAGGAACAGGTCGCCACCAGGTCGCCGAGTCCGGCCAGGCCGGAGAAGGTGAGCGGGTCGGCGCCGAGCGCGACGCCGAGCCGGGTGGTCTCGGCCAGGCCGCGGGTGATGAGCGAGCCCTTGGCGTTGTCACCGAGCCCCATGCCGTCAGCGATGCCGACCGCGAGCCCGATGACGTTCTTGACCGCGCCGCCGAGTTCGCAGCCGATCACGTCGGTGTTCGTGTACGGCCGGAAGTACGGCGTGTGGCAGGCGCTCTGGAGGCGCTCCGCGACGGCCCCGTCGGTGCAGGCGACCACGGCGGCGGCCGGCATCCGGGCGGCGATCTCGCGCGCCAGGTTGGGGCCGGTGACCACGGCGATGCGGTCCCGGCCGACCTTGGCGACGTCGGAGACGACCTCGCTCATCCGCATGGTGGTGCCCAGCTCGATGCCCTTCATGAGGGACACCAGGACGGTGCCGGGCGCGAGCAGCGGCGCCCAGTCCGCGAGGTTGGCGCGCATGGTCTGGGACGGCACCGACAGGACGGTGAAGTCGGCGCCCTCCGCCGCCTCGGCGGGGTCGGTCGTGGCCCGCAGGTTCTCGGGGAGTTCCACGCCGGGCAGGTAGTCGGGGTTGGTACGGCCGGAGTTGATCGCCTCGGCCACCTCCGCCCGCCGCGCCCACAGGGTGACCTCGCACCCGGCGTCGGCGAGCACCATCCCGAAGGCCGTACCCCACGAACCCGCGCTGAAGACCGCTGCCTTGGCAGGCATGCTCACTTGCCGCTCTCCTCTTCCAGACCGCTCTGCGCACGCGTCCGGCGCCGCTGCTCGATCCGCACCTGGCGTGGATCGTAGGGGGTCTCGGGAGCCTTCTCGCCGCGGATCTCCTCCAGCAGGCGGGTGATCGACGCCATGATGACCTCGGACGCCTCCCTGAGGACGTCCTGGGTCATCTCCTTGTCGTAGAAGCGGCTGAGATCGACCGGCGGGCCCGCGAGGACGTGGTGCGTCTTGCGGGGCAGCAGGTTGGGCTTCTTCGCGTACGGCGGCAGCAGTTCGTTGGCGCCCCACTGGGCGACCGGGATCACCGGGCACCTGGTCTGCAGGGCGACCCGGGCGGCGCCGGTCTTGGCCGTCATGGGCCACTGGTCGGGGTCGCGGGTGATCGTGCCCTCGGGATAGAAGGCCACGCACTCGCCGCGTTCCACGGCGTCGATCGCGGCCCGGAAGGCGCTGAGGGCGTCGGTGGACTCGCGGTAGACCGGGATCTGGCCGGTGCCCCGCATGGCGGCCCCGACGAATCCCTTCTTGAAAAGCCCGCTCTTCGCCAGGAATCGCGGAACACGCCCGGTGTTGTACTGATAGTGCGCGTAGGCGAAGGGGTCGATGTGGGAATTGTGGTTCACCGCGGTGATAAATCCGCCGTCAGCCGGAATGTTCTCCATTCCGCGCCAGTCCCGCTTGATCAGGACCACCAGCGGCGGTTTGCAGAGCACTGCAGCGAAGCGGTACCAGAAGCCGATTCTCCGGCGGGGCACGCGCACACCTTCCTCTAGGACTTCATTCCCGGTCCCCGGGACTTCTTCTCCCGGACCGGGGGGCCGGGAGAAGTGTCGCCCCGGACCGCCGGTCTGTCGAGGAACACCGTACGCCTCACTTCCGCGCCCGCCTCGGGGCCCGGGTGACAATGAGGCAACAAGGGAGGGACGGTACGTCGGTGCAGTGGACCTTGGTGATACCCCTCAAGCCCCTGGCGCGAGCCAAGAGCAGGCTCGCGGACACCGCGGCGGACGGTTTGCGCCCGGGACTGGCCCTGGCCTTCGCCCAGGACACGGTGGCCGCGGCGCTGGCCTGCCAGGCGGTGAAGGATGTGGCGGTGGTCACGGACGACGCGCTGGCCGGGCGGGAACTGTCGGCGCTGGGCGCGCGGATCGTCCCGGACACGCCGGGAAGCGGCCTGAACGCGGCTCTGCGGCACGGCGCGACGGCGGTCCGCGTGTCGCGCCCGGAAAGCGCGGTGGCCGCGCTGAACGCCGATCTGCCGGCGCTGCGTCCGCTGGAATTGTCGCGGGTGCTCGACGCGGCCGCGGAATTCCCGCGCGCTTTTCTCGCGGATGCGGCGGCTGTCGGCACCACTCTGCTGGCCGCGGCGCCCGGCAGTGAATTGGCGCCCGCATTCGGGCCGGATTCCCGTGCCCGGCACGCCGCCTCGGGCGCCGTGGAACTGCGGCCGGCCGACGTGGAGTCGGTGCGCCAGGACGTGGACACCGGTGCCGACCTGCGCACGGCGCTGGCCCTCGGCGTGGGCCCGCGCACGGCGGCGGTGGCGGCGCGCCTGCTGATCCCGGGCCAGTAGGCTGCCGCCATGCAGGCGACCGCGTACACGTACGACCCCGAGACCCGCGGCGGCCAGGTGCTCCTGGACGACGGGACCCCGGTGCCCTTCGACGGTGCGGCGTTCGACGCGGGCGGACTGCGGCTGCTTCGCCCGGGTCAGCGCGTGCGCATCGAGACCGAGGGCTCCGGAGACGGTCTGCGGATCACGTTGGTGACGCTGCAGACGCTCTGACGCGCTCCACCCCGACCACACCGCGGGCCGGACTCCCCGAGGAGTCCGGCCCGTCGCGTGAGTGTCCCCGGGTCGTCGCTGCCTAGCGCGCGGCCGTCTTCTTGGCGGTGGCCTTGCGGGCCGTCGACTTCTTGGCCGGCGCCTTCTTGGCGGTGACCTTCTTGGCCGGCGACTTCTTCGCGGCGGTCTTCTTGGCCGTGGCCGTGACCTTCTTCGCGGTCGCCTTCGCCGTGGTCTTCTTCGCGGCGGCCGTGGTCTTCTTGGCGGCGGCCGTGGTCTTCTTCGCGGTGACCTTCTTGGCGGCGGCCGTGGTCTTCTTGGCGGTGCTCTTCTTCGCGGCCGCCTTCTTGACGGTCGCGGAAGCGCCGCCGGTCAGGCTGCCCTTGGGCGCCTTCTTGACCGAGACCTCGCCGCCGCGGGGAAGCTTCTTCGAGCCGCTCACCAGGTCCTTGAAGCCCTGACCGGCGCGGAAGCGCGGCACGGAGGTCTTCTTGACCCGAACCCGCTCGCCCGTCTGGGGGTTGCGGGCGTAACGCGCGGGGCGGTCCACCTTCTCGAAGGACCCGAAGCCCGTGACCGAGACCCGGTCCCCCGCGACGACCGCACGGACGATGGCGTCCAAAACCGCGTCCACCGCTTCGGCGGCCTGCTGACGGCCGCCCATCTTGTCGGCAATCGCTTCTACGAGCTGCGCCTTGTTCACGTCTTCCCCTTCGGAGACATCGCCAGAACGAATGTGTTCAAGCTTTTTCGCACGTTAGGCAGATATATACCGCAAATCAAACACGAAACGGGCTTATCACCCTTGTGCCGCAACGGATTAGATCGTCCAGGACGGTTCGGTCAGCGTTCCTCTTCGGCGAATCGACCCGCTTCGAGGTCCGTGTTGAACCGTTCCAGCCGCCTTGCCGCGTCGGCGAGGTCGTGCTTGGCCGCGGCCGTAATGACCAGCAGCTTCCGGGTCAGCGCCATCCGTACGCCCTCCGGGACTTGCAGTGCGCGCACTCTTGTGTGCGCTTCCTTCAGTTGGTCCGCGACCGCCGCATAGAGCTGGAGTTGGCCGTCGTGTTCCATGCACAGATTGTGCCATCTGGGGCGAGTTGTCGCCTGCGCAGGGGGCAACTGCCGCCTCGAATGGCCTTCCGGGCACTTGCGGAAGACGCGAGCACAGCACTCACGTACCCACACAACATCCTTCTTAACGTGGGAAGTTGGCAAGACCTGCGACAACGCGAGCGTCCGTTCGGGTGCAGACATGGCTGTACCCCCAATCGTGGCGATCGGGGGTACAGGCGGGGGGCTGCGGTGGCTGAAACCAGCCGTATTCAGATGGGGGCGATCAGGCCCGAAGCGGGCTCCGGATCAGCTCTGGAGCGTCCGCGGCTTGTAGGACGGCCGCTTGGTCTCGTACGCGGCGATGTCGGCCTCGTTCTGGAGGGTGATGGAGATGTCGTCCAGCCCGTTCAGCAGCCGCCAGCGGGAGTTCTCGTCCAGCTCGAAGGAGGCGGTGATGCCCTCGGCGCGCACCTCGCGGGCCTGGAGGTCGACGGTGATCTCGGTCTGGGGGTCGCTCTCGGTGAGCTCCTGGAGGGCGTCCACCGTCTTCTGCTCCAGCACCACCGTGAGCAGCCCGTTCTTCAGCGAGTTGCCCCGGAAGATGTCCGCGAAGCGGGAGGAGATGACGGTCTTGAACCCGTAGTTCTGCAGGGCCCAGACGGCGTGCTCGCGCGAGGAGCCGGTGCCGAAGTCGGGGCCGGCGACCAGGACGGTCGCCCCCTGCCGCTCGGGCCGGTTGAGCACGAACTCCGGGTCCTTGCGCCAGGCCTCGAACAGCCCGTCCTCGAAGCCGTCCCTGGTGACCTTCTTGAGCCAGTGAGCAGGGATGATCTGGTCGGTGTCGACGTTGGAACGGCGCAGCGGGACGGCCCGGCCGGTGTGCGTGGTGAATGCTTCCATGGCTGATCAGACTCCAGCGGGCGTACGAACGTCGGCGTCGGACAGGTCGGCGGGCGAGGCCAGGTGGCCGAGGACGGCCGTGGCGGCCGCGACCTGCGGCGACACCAGGTGGGTACGGCCGCCCTTGCCCTGCCGGCCCTCGAAGTTGCGGTTGGAGGTGGACGCGGAGCGCTCACCGGGGGCCAGCTGGTCGGGGTTCATGCCCAGGCACATCGAGCAGCCCGCGTGCCGCCATTCGGCGCCGGCCTCCTTGAAGACGACGTCCAGGCCCTCGGAGACGGCCTGCAGGCCGACCCGCGCGGAGCCGGGGACGACCAGCATCCGTACCCCGTCGGCGACTTTGCGGCCCTCCACGACGGCGGCGGCGGCGCGCAGGTCCTCGATGCGTCCGTTGGTGCAGGAGCCTACGAAGACGGTGTCCACCTTGATGGACCGCAGCGCCTGTCCGGCCTCCAACCCCATGTACTCCAGGGCCCTTTCGGCGGCGTGCCGCTCCGAAGCGTCTTCGTACGAAGCCGGGTCGGGGACGTGCGCCGAAAGCGGCGCGCCCTGGCCGGGGTTGGTGCCCCAGGTGACGAACGGCGCGAGGGCGGACGCGTCGATGCGCACCTCGGCGTCGAAGACCGCGTCCTCGTCCGTCCGCAGGGTCTTCCAGTACGCGACCGCCGCGTCCCAGTCCTCGCCCTCAGGCGCGTGGGCACGGCCCTTGATGTAGGCGAAGGTGGTCTCGTCGGGCGCGATCATGCCCGCGCGGGCGCCGGCCTCGATCGACATGTTGCAGATGGTCATGCGGGCCTCCATCGAGAGCTTCTCGATGGCGGAGCCGCGGTACTCCAGGATGTAGCCCTGGCCGCCGCCGGTGCCGATCCTGGCGATGATCGCCAGGATCAGGTCCTTGGCGGTGACGCCCTCGGGCAGCTCGCCGTCGACCGTGATGGCCATGGTCTTCGGGCGGGCCAGCGGCAGGGTCTGGGTGGCCAGCACGTGCTCCACCTGGGAGGTGCCGATGCCGAACGCGAGCGCGCCGAAGGCGCCGTGGGTGGAGGTGTGGGAGTCGCCGCAGACGACGGTCGTGCCGGGCTGGGTCAGGCCCAGCTGCGGGCCCACGACGTGGACGACACCCTGCTCGACGTCGCCCAGCGGGTGCAGCCGGACGCCGAACTCGGCGCAGTTCTTGCGCAGCGTCTCCAGCTGGGCGCGGGAGACCGGGTCCGCGATGGGCTTGTCGATGTCGAGGGTCGGGGTGTTGTGGTCCTCGGTCGCGATGGTGAGGTCGAGGCGGCGCACCGGGCGGCCGTTCTGGCGCAGACCGTCGAAGGCCTGCGGGCTGGTCACCTCGTGCAGCAGGTGCAGATCGATGAAGAGGAGGTCGGGCTCGCCCTCGGCGCGCCGGACGACGTGGTCGTCCCAGACCTTCTCCGCGAGTGTCCTACCCATCGCTTTCCCTCCGGCCGGCAGCGCGCACCGGCCCAACTAGAGATCTTGAGGTAGCGGCCGCCCGTTCTCCGGGCCCCTGAAGTCGTGGTTCCGGGCTTCCGCCGCCGGGCCCGTTGGTTCGCGGGCCACTGTGTCCATCCAGGGTGGCGCGTTCCCACGAAAATTGAACTTGCGTTTCACAGAGTGAGACGTGAGTATCGTTGCATGGACAACAGTAGCGGCGTCGGCGTTCTGGACAAGGCGGCCCTTGTCCTGAGCGCCCTGGAGTCCGGTCCGGCCACCCTCGCGGGTCTGGTCGGAGCCACCGGACTGGCACGGCCCACGGCTCACCGGCTGGCCGTGGCCCTGGAACACCACCGCATGGTGGCACGCGACATGCAGGGCCGTTTCATTCTCGGTCCGCGACTCGCGGAACTGGCCGCGGCGGCCGGCGAGGACCGCCTGCTCGCGACGGCGGGCCCGGTGCTCACGCACCTCAGGGACATCACGGGCGAGAGCGCTCAGCTCTATCGCCGTCAGGGGGACATGCGGATCTGCGTGGCCGCGGCGGAACGCCTGTCCGGCCTGCGGGACACCGTCCCGGTCGGCTCGACCCTCACGATGAAGGCGGGATCCTCGGCGCAGATCCTGATGGCCTGGGAGGAGCCGGAGCGGCTGCACCGCGGTCTCCAGGGCGCCCGCTTCACGGCGACGGCGCTGTCGGGCGTGCGCCGCCGTGGCTGGGCGCAGTCCATCGGCGAGCGCGAGCCGGGCGTGGCCTCGGTGTCGGCGCCGGTGCGCGGGCCGTCGAACCGGGTGGTGGCGGCGGTCTCCGTCTCCGGACCGATCGAGCGGCTGACCCGCCATCCCGGCCGTATGCACGCGCAGGCGGTCATCGACGCCGCGGGCCGTCTCTCCGAGGCGCTGCGCCGCACCGGCTGACACCTCCACCGACAGGGGCCGGCCTCAACGCCGCGGCCGGGCCCTTTCCAGGGGATGAGACTCTTCCCCCCGGGGACTGCCCGCACCCAGGGGCCGCGGGGAACCACGCGGCCGGCCACGACTGTCCGCGGTCGTCCGCCGCCGGCAGCGGACGACGCGCCAGGGGGGCCGGCCGGAGGTCGGGCGCGCCCCGGACGTGGCCGGCCGCGCAGTCGTCCCCCGCGCCCCTAGTCGGTTGCGCTCCCGGAACGATGGGCGAACCGGTCCTTCCCGTACCGCCCGCGGTGTTCCAGCGGCAGTACCCCGCTCGCCGCGCCCAGGCCGAACTCGGGCATGTCGAAGTAGATCGACTCGTAGCCGCCCTCGGGCGCCACGTACGTCTCGTGCCACAGGCCCACATGGCCCCGCAGCTTCCCCGCACGCTCCTTGCGGTTCACGAGGCTCCACATCCCGTGGTGGAGCATCTCCGGCGAACTCGCGTACGCGTACAGCTTCTCCTTGGACTCCCAGTACTGCACGACGTAGTACGTCCGCGGCGAAGCCGTCAGCAGGACGCGTCCCAGCAGGCCCCGGCCCGGGTCCCGTTCGAGTTCGCGCAGCATGCGGACCATCGACAGCCCGACCGGCAGCCACTGGTGGACGGCCCAGAAGTGGTTGACGCGCATGCCGATCAACAGAACCACGGCGTCGCCCTCGCGCGCCGCGGTCGTACGGCCCCGAATCGGTTTCGTGAACATGATGACAGCCCCCGGATCATCATCGGATAGCGGCACTATCCTTCGCGTCGATGCTTGGATAGTGGCACTAACCGAGGAGGGGCGCAAGACATGCGGCTTGCCCAGCTGAGCGAGCGCAGCGGTGTGTCCGCCGCGACGATCAAGTACTACCTGCGCGAGGGCCTGTTGCCGCCGGGCCGCCAGGTCAACGCCACCACCGCCGAGTACGACGAGGAGCACCTGCGGCGGCTGCGGCTGGTGCGGGCGATGATCCAGGTCGGGCGGATCCCCGTCGCCACCGTCCGCGAGGTGCTCGGCCATGTCGACGACAGCTCGCTGGGCCGCACGATCAGGGTGGGCGCCGCGCTGTGGGCGCTGCCGCAGGTGCCGGAACCGGACGAGGAGGACAAGTTCGTGCGCAGCGCGCACCGGGAGGTCGGTGCCCTGCTGGACGCGCTCGGCTGGGAGAACGCCAAGCAGCTCACGACCATCTCCCCCGCGTACCGCCAGTTGGTGGTCGCGGTGGCCGCGTTCCGCCGGCTCGGTTACGACTGGGGCTCCGAACTCCTGCTCTCGCACGCGCGGTTGATGCACCGGGCGGCCGTCGCCGACCTGGACTTCCTGGAGACGCATCCGTCGGAGGAGGAGAAGGCCGAGGTCGCCGTGGCGAGCGCGGTCCTGGTGGAGCCGATGCTCCAGGCGCTGCACCGGCTGGCCCAGGAGGAGGAGACGGCCCGCCGCTACGGCTTCGAGTGAGCGCGGGACGCACGAAGAAGGCCCCTCACCGAAGTGAGGGGCCTTTTCCGTATCTGTACCCCCGACCGGATTCGAACCGGCGCTACCGCCTTGAGAGGGCGGCGTGCTAGGCCGCTACACAACGGGGGCGTGGATCTTGCGAGCGTTCACAACTGCTCCGCCGCAGATCCGAGCTGGTCTACCTGGACTCGAACCAAGACTAACTGAACCAGAATCAGTCGTGCTGCCAATTACACCATAGACCAATGATGGTTTAGACCAGTTCGTACCCCCGACCGGATTCGAACCGGCGCTACCGCCTTGAGAGGGCGGCGTGCTAGGCCGCTACACAACGGGGGCCCTAGCGATCTTTCGATCACCGTACCCCCGACCGGATTCGAACCGGCGCTACTGCCTTGAGAGGGCAGCGTGCTAGGCCGCTACACAACGGGGGCTTGCGGATGTGATCCGCGCATGCAGATGAGCTCTGCGAGCTGGCCTACCTGGACTCGAACCAAGACTAACTGAACCAGAATCAGTCGTGCTGCCAATTACACCATAGGCCACTGGAACGCAATCCCCCGAAGGGATCTTGCTCTAGCTTCGCGCCTCCGGTTCCGGCCTTTCGGCCCGCTCCCCGGCGGCGCAGGAAGAACATTACCTGAAGGTGGACGGGGCTCCAAAACGGGTATCGGCGTGGAGGATCGCGGGCAGTTCGGCGAGGGAGCCGATCCGGTGACCGCCGGCCGGCGCGCTCCCGGTCCCGTGCCGGTCGAGCCAGACGGACAGCAGCCCGGCGTCCGCGGCACCGCGTGCATCGATCTCCGGGTGGTCACCGACGTACGCGACCTGGTGCGGAGCGAGTTCCAGCGCCTCGCAGGCGGCGAGGAAGGCCCCGGCCGCGGGCTTGGAGACGCCCAGTTCGGCGGCGCACAGCACGGCCTCGAAACGGTCGTGCACACCGAGCGTGCGCAGCTTGTGGTCCTGGACGTGCAGGCTGGAGTTGGACAGCACGACGTGCCGGTAGCCGGCCGCGAGCGCGTCCAGGGCGGGCAGGACGTCCGGGAAGAGCGCCCAGGCCGCCTCGTAGTGGGCCCGGTACCGGCGGAACCAGGCGTCGGCCTGCTCGTCGGTCAGCTCCTCGCCCAGGAAGACCCGCACCCGGTCCAGGCGCTGCCCCTCGAAGGTGACCTCGCCCGCCGAGAACCGCGCCCACTGCGCGTCGGTGATCGCCCGCCACCGCACCAGCGCCGCGGCCACGCCCTCCCCGCCCTGCGCGCCCTCCTCCCCCGCGAGCAGGCCCTCCGCCGCCAGGTGCGCCCGCATCCCCTCGCGGTCGGCGCTCGTGTAGTCGAAGAGAGTGTCGTCCACGTCCCAGACCACGGCCCTGATCGTCATGGCACCGACCGTACCCCGGCCGGGACGGGTGAGGGGCGGCGCCCGGTGGTCACCGGATGCCGCCCCTCGGGTGCGTGCGCGGGTTAGGCGCTCAGCCTCGCCAGCGCCGTGTCGATCCGCGCCAGGGTCTTCTCCTTGCCCAGGATCTCCAGGGACTCGAAGAGCGGCAGGCCGACCGTGCGGCCGGTGACGGCGACCCGGACCGGGGCCTGCGCCTTGCCGAGCTTGAGGCCGTGGGCCTCACCGGCGGCCAGGACGGCCTCCTTCAGGGACTCCGGAGAGGTCCAGTCGGCCGACTCCAGCTTCTCGCGGGCCGTGGTCAGCAGGGCGTCGCTGCCCTCCTTCATCGCCTTCGCCCACGACGCCTCGTCGGAGACCGGCTCGGGCAGGAACAGGAAGTCGACGTTGTCGGTGATCTCCGACAGGACCTTCAGACGGGTCTGGGCATGCGGGGCGATCGCCTGCCACTTCGCCTCGTCGAAGTCCTCCGGCGCCCAGGGCGCGACGGGGGCCCGCAGCCAGGGGGCGCAGCGCTCCGCGAAGTCCTTCACGTCCAGCATGCGGATGTGGTCGGCGTTGATCGCCTCGCACTTCTTCAGGTCGAAGCGGGCCGGGTTGGGGTTCACGTCCGAGATCTCGAACGCGGCCACCATCTCCTCGACCGAGAAGATGTCCCGGTCGGCGGAGAACGACCAGCCGAGCAGCGAGAGGTAGTTCAGCAGGCCCTCGGGAAGGAAGCCGCGCTCGCGGTAGAGGTTGAGCGAGGACTCCGGGTCGCGCTTGGAGAGCTTCTTGTTGCCCTCGCCCATGACGTACGGGAGGTGGCCGAAGGCCGGGACCCGCTGGGCGATGCCGAGCTCGATGAGCGCCTTGTAGAGGGCGATCTGGCGCGGGGTGGAGGAGAGCAGGTCCTCACCGCGCAGGACGTGGGTGATCTCCATCAGGGCGTCGTCGACCGGGTTGACCAGCGTGTACAGCGGGGCGCCGTTCGCGCGGACGATGCCGTAGTCCGGGACGTTCTCCGGGGTGAAGGTCAGCTCGCCGCGGACCAGGTCCGTGAAGGTGATCGTCTCGTCGGGCATCCGGAAGCGGACGATCGGGGTGCGGCCCTGGGCCCGGTACTCCTCGACCTGGGCGGCGCTCAGGTCGCGGCAGTGGCCGTCGTAGCCGGACGGCTTGCCGGCGGCGCGGGCGGCCTCGCGGCGGGTGTCCAGCTCCTCCTGGGAGCAGTAGCAGTGGTAGGCGTGGCCGGCGTCGAGCAGCTTGCGGGCGACGTCGGCGTAGACGTCCATGCGCTGCGACTGGCGGTACGGCGCGTGCGGGCCGCCGATCTCGGGGCCCTCGTCCCAGTCGAAGCCCAGCCAGCGCATCGCGTCGAGCAGCTGGCCGTAGGACTCCTCGGAGTCGCGGGCCGCGTCGGTGTCCTCGATGCGGAAGACCAGCGTGCCCTGGTGGTGCCGGGCGAACGCCCAGTTGAACAGGGCGGTGCGGACCAGGCCCACGTGGGGGTTACCGGTGGGCGAGGGGCAGAAACGGACGCGTACGGGGGAGCCGGGTGCGCTAGCCACGCTTGACAACCTTGTTGGTGAGAGTGCCGATGCCTTCGATGGTGACGGCGACCTCGTCGCCGACGTTGAGGGGGCCGACCCCTGCCGGGGTGCCGGTGAGGATCACGTCGCCGGGGAGCAGCGTCATGGCCTCGGTGATGTTGACGATGAGATCCGCGATGGGGTGGATCATCTCGCTCGAACGGCCGAGCTGGCGCTGTTCGCCGTTGACCGTGAGCTGGATCGTGAGGTCGGACGCGGCGTCGAGGTCCAGGTCCGTCTCCACCCAGGGGCCGAGCGGGCAGGCGGTGTCGAAGCCCTTGGCCCGGGCCCACTGCTTCTCCCGCTTCTGGACGTCGCGGGCGGTGACGTCGTTGGCGCAGGTGTAGCCGAGGATGACGTCCTGGACGCGCTCGCGGGGGACCTCGCGGCACATGCGGCCGATGACCACGGCCAGTTCGGCCTCGTGGTGGAGGTCCTCGGAGAAGGCCGGGTACTGGATCTCGTCGCCGGGGCCGATCACCGAGGTGGAGGGCTTGAAGAAGGCGAAGGGGGCGTCGGGGACCTCGTTGCCCAGCTCCCTGGCGTGCTCCGCGTAGTTGCGCCCGAAGGCGACGACCTTGTTGGGGAGCACCGGCGGGAGCAGCCGTACCTTGTTCAGCGGGACCTTCGTGCCGGAGAGCTCGAAGTCCGTGAACGGAATGCCCTTGATGATGTCGAGGACGAGTTCGTCCTGCTTGTCGCCTTCGACGGCGCCGAAGGCGACGTTCCCGTCGATGGAGAACCTGGCGATGCGCACGGGATCCTGGCGCCCCTCACTGAACCGGCTGGAGTCTGACACTCCAGGCTAGCGCGGCAGGGGGCGGCCGCCGTGAGAGCGACCCGGTGGCCGGGTGCGCGGACGGCCGGCGGCCGTGTCCCGTACCGGCGGCTATTCGGCGGCCGCGGTCGCGACCGGGATCTCCATGAGGACGGTGCGCCGCGGGTTGGCGGTCTGGGCCGGGAGGTCGAGGGAGTGCTCGGGCAGTTCCGGGGTCTGCAGTTCCTCGGCGTCCTTGAGGTGGGCGAGGGTGGTGCGCCGGGGGTTGGCTATGTTGCGGAACATCATCGTCGTCTTCACGGTTGTCGTGGACCCCGTCATGTGTCGGTTGGCAGAGACTTCCCTCTTGTAAAGCGCCAGGCTAAACATCGAATTCCCGGCGGAAGCCGCCAACCGACCGCGATCCGCGTGTGAGTTTGCTCACGGCGGCGATCTCAAACCAGTCATTCCGGACCGGTAACTCCTCGCACCGAAACGGACATTGACGAACTGAAGCTGTCATTCCGCTCCTGATCATGGCGACTGGGACACGAGTGAGGCGCCCGCGTCTGGCAGGGATACGTCCGTTATGTACGCGATCGACTTCGACATCTCGTAACGTGTCACTCACAGGCTGTCACGGAGGTCACAGCTCGGTCCACGGCCCTTGTTGGAGATCCGGCACTGTGCTGGAATTCCACGGACCGCCGCGGGATCCAGCCGGCGCGCAGGGGCGCAACGCAGCGCCGGGTGGCGGCGAGACAGGGGGAGCCAGCGCCGGTCACACTCACGACCAACAGGGGGCGCGCATTCAGGGCGCTCCTCCCTATCAACGCCGACACCGTGTCTCTCCGTTCAGCGGAGGGGCGCCTGGTCCAGAGGTTGCGACGCTAGTGCAGGGACGTTTCAAGAGGGATGGCAGCGCTTCGGCGGAGCCGGAGGCGCACGGCGGGACCGACCGCGGTTCCTCGCCCCAGCACGCCCAGAACCAGGGCCCGGCTCCGGCCGGCGGTGGTGACGGCGGCGAGCGCTCCGGGCGCCCCGCCGTGTCGGCGTCTTCGACGGCACCGGGATCCTCGGGTCCCCAGCCGGCCGCCACACCGGCGCCCACGATCAAGCCCGCCACGGGCCCGTCCAACGCGGGCTCGCGCATAGCCCTGCGCAACTGGCGCATCTCCACGCGCCTGGTGTCGCTGCTCGCGCTCCCCGTGGTGGCGGCGACCTCGCTGGGCGCGGTCCGCATCAACCAGTCGCTCGACGACATCCAGCAGCTCGACAACATCAAGCTGCTGACCGACATGACCAAGCAGGCGACCGAGCTGGCCGCCGCCCTCCAGGACGAGCGCGACTTCACGGCCGGTCCGCTGGCGCACGGCCAGTCGGTCACCAGCATCGCGGTCAAGACCCAGGAGACGCAGACCGACCGGGCCCGCGAGAACTTCCTCAACGCCTCCGAGGAAATCGACACCGCGAGCAAGAACGGCCAGCTCCAGGGCGTCCGGGACAGCCTCGTCGGTCTGGCCGGCCAGCTGGACGACCTGGCGAAGATCCGCAAGGACGCCTATCAGCAGAAGGCGAACTCGACCCAGACGGTCGAGGCCTACCACCGGCTGATCACCCAGCTGATCGACCTCTCCCAGGACATGGCGCAGGCCTCCAGCAACCCGGAGATGATCCAGCGCACCCGCGCCCTGGCGGCGTTCTCCACCGCCAAGGAGTACGCGTCGGTGCAGCGAGCGGTCATCGCCGCGGCCCTGCCGGCCAACAACACGAACATCGGAAACCTCTCCGAGAACGACCGCCTCTACGGTCAGTCGGCCCAGGAGAGCGAGACCTCCGAACTCACGATCTTCCGGAAGATCTACTCGGGCAACGCCGCCGAGCTGCTCAAGCCGGTCGACGAGAACAACCCGACGATCGAGGCCGCCAACACCTACGCCAAGCGCGCGCTGGGTGCCCAGAACGGCCTGAACGAACTGGCCAAGCGGTCCTACCGCGACTGGGTGGACGACAGCTCCACCAAGATCGAGCAGATGAAGAAGATCGAGCACACGCTGCTCGAGGACATGGAGCAGAAGGCCCGCGAGCTGCGGTCCTCCTCCGAGCAGGAAGCGATCATCTCCGGTGCGCTGATCCTGCTCGTCCTCGGCGTGTCGCTGGTCGGCGCCTTCATCGTGGCCCGCTCCATGATCCGCTCGCTGCGCCGCCTCCAGGAGACCGCCACCAAGGTCGCCCAGGACCGCCTGCCCGAGCTGGTCAAGCAGCTCTCCGAGTCCGACCCGCAGGACGTCGACACGTCCGTGGAGTCGGTCGGTGTGCACTCCCGGGACGAGATCGGCCAGGTGGCCGCGGCCTTCGACGACGTGCACCGCGAGGCGGTCCGTCTCGCCGCCGAGCAGGCCCTGCTGCGGGGCAACGTCAACGCGATGTTCACCAACCTCTCGCGCCGCTCCCAGGGCCTCATCCAGCGTCAGCTCTCGCTCATCTCCGAACTGGAGTCCCGCGAGGCCGACCCGGACCAGCTGTCCTCCCTCTTCAAGCTCGACCACCTCGCGACCCGTATGCGCCGGAACGGTGAAAACCTTCTGGTCCTCGCGGGCGAGGAGCCCGGCCGCCGCTGGACCCGCCCGGTCCCGCTGGTCGACGTGCTCCGCGCCGCCGCCTCCGAGGTGGAGCAGTACGAGCGCATCGAACTGGCCGCCGTGCCGACCACCGAAGTGGCCGGCCGCGTGGTCAACGACCTCGTGCACCTGCTCGCCGAGCTGCTGGAGAACGCCACCTCGTTCTCCTCTCCGCAGACCAAGGTCAAGGTCACCGGTCACGCGCTGCCCGACGGCCGGGTGCTGATCGAGATCCACGACACCGGCATCGGCCTCTCCCCCGAGGACCTGGCGGCGATCAACGAGCGGCTCGCCTCGCCGCCCACCGTGGACGTCTCGGTCTCCCGCCGCATGGGTCTGTTCGTGGTCGGCCGGCTGTCCCAGCGGCACGGCATCCGCATCCAGCTCCGTCCCTCCGACTCCGGTGGTACGACCGCGCTGGTCATGCTCCCGGTCGACGTCGCCCAGGGCGGCAAGAAGCCCGCTCCCGGCAAGCCCGGCGTCCCGGCCTCCGGCGGTCCCGCCGCCGCGCAGGCCGCGGCCGGTGCGGCCGCGGCCCGTCGCGGCGGCGGCCAGGGGGGATCGCTCGGCGCGGGTGCTCCCGCCTCGGCCCTCGGCGGCGGCGCGGCAGGCGCGCGCGGCGGTGCCCTCGGCGCGGGCGGTGCCACCGGTGGTCTGCTCGGCGCCGGTGCGGCGCGCGGACAGGTCGGCGCTGGCCAGGGTCCCAGGGCCGCGCTGCCCGGCGCGGGCCAGAACGGCGGCCGTCCCGGCGCGCCGGGCGGTGCCCGCGGCCAGCAGCCTCCGGCCGCTCCGCAGCAGGGCCGGTCCAACGGCGCCGGCACCTTCGGCGACCAGGACGCGTTCGGCAACCGGCAGGAAGCCTTCGGCTCCCAGGACGCCTTCGGCAACCGGGGTCCGGTCCCGCCGCAGCGTTCCGGATCCGCCTCCGACCAGGGCCGTCAGCCCCAGCTGCCGCCGCGCGGTGGTCCGCGGGCCGAGCTGCCCGGCGGCAACCCGCAGCAGGGCCGGCCCAGCTGGAGCGACGACAACGCCCAGCCGCCGCTCTCCCGTGCCTCGCTGGACGCCCCGCGCGGCCACGACGAGCAGGACCCCTCCCAGACCGCGCCGATGCCCCGCATCGACGACCGGCAGGACCTGGGCGCCACCTCGCAGATGCCGGCGATCCCGCAGGGACCGTCGTCCACCGGCGAGTTCCCCCGCCCGGACTTCAACCAGCCGAACAACGCGCAGAACACGGGCTCGTACCAGCGTCCGGGCATGAACGGACCGCAGGACACCGGCTCCTACCCGCGCCCCGACGCCAACGGCCGCCAGGACACGGGTTCCTTCCCGCGCCCCGGCGGACCGCAGGACACGGGTTCCTTCCCGCGGCCCGACGTCAACGGCCAGCAGGACGGCGGGCAGTTCGTCCGCTCGGACGTCTTCGGCGGGCAGGGCGGGCCGCAGGGCGCGCCCCACCACACCGGCCAGTACGCCGCACCGCAGGCCTACGACAACGGTTCCGCCGGTCAGTACGCCGCTCCGCAGGCCTACGACAACGGCTCGACCGGCCAGCACTCGCTGCCCGGCCGCCAGAACGGCTACCCGGACAACGGCCGCCACGACACGGGCCAGTTCGAGCGTCCCGGCACCAACGGCCGCGGCATGGACTTCGGCGCCGCCCAGCGTCAGCCCGCCCCGCCGGTCCGCCAGGAGCCCGAGGCGCTGCCGCCGGCCAGCGGTCCCGGCGACGGCCGTACCCCGCTGTACGACACGCTGGAGACCAACTGGTTCCACGGCGGTCAGCAGGAACAGCAGCACCAGCAGCAGCCGCAGAGCAACGGCCACGGGATCGGCTCGGCGCCGCTCCCGCCCGTCCCTGCCCAGCCGCCGGCCCCGGCCGCCGCGGCCCCCCAACGTCCCGCCCAGGCGGCCTGGCGCACGTCCCCGAACGACGATCTCGTTCGGCAGGCGGAGCGCGTACGGCAGCCGGCGGCGGGCGGTGTCACCACCTCCGGTCTGCCGCGCCGGGTGCCCAGGGCGAACCTCGTCCCGGGCACGGCTCAGCAGCAGCAGCACCACACCGGTCCGCAGGTCTCGCGTGCGCCTGATGACGTCCGCGGCCGGCTGACCAATCTCCGTCGGGGTATCGCGCAGGGTCGGCAGGCCGGCGGCCCGCAGACCGGCAGCTTCCCGAGCCCCACTCACCAGCAGGAGCGTTAGTTGAGTCCGATGAGCCAGGCGGCACAGAACCTGAACTGGTTGATCACCAACTTCGTGGACAACACCCCAGGGGTGTCCCACACCGTCGTCGTGTCCGCCGACGGTCTCCTTCTGGCCATGTCCGAAGGCTTCCCCCGCGACCGCGCCGATCAACTGGCGGCCGTCGCGTCCGGGCTCACGTCGTTGACGGCCGGGGCGTCCCGGATCTTCGAGGGCGGCGACGTGGCGCAGACGGTCGTCGAGATGGAACGCGGCTTTCTGTTCCTGATGTCCGTCTCGGACGGGTCGTCCCTCGCCGTCCTGGCCCACCCCGAGTGCGACATCGGCCTCGTCGGCTACGAGATGGCGCTCCTGGTCGACCGCGCGGGCGCGGTGCTCACGCCCGACCTGCGTGCCGAACTGCAAGGCAGTCTGCTCCACTGACCGCCCCGGATCCAACCCACCTCACCAAATCACCGTCCGGCCGCCACAATCCCCCCACCGGCCACGTCCGACGGCACGACTGACCGACTTGCTGTCCCGCCCGGAGGAACGATGACCCCGCCCACCGCCTCTCATGATCCGTACGCGGAGCCGTACGGGGACGAGGGCGACCAGCCGCTGGTACGTCCTTACGCGATGACCGGCGGCCGGACCCGGCCCCGCTATCAGCTCGCCATCGAGGCGCTGATCAGCACGACGGCCGACCCGGCAGCGCTCATGGGGCTGCTTCCGGAGCACCAGCGCATCTGCCACCTGTGCCGTGAGGTGAAGTCGGTCGCCGAGGTCTCGGCGCTGCTCGCCATGCCGCTGGGTGTGGCCCGGATCCTGGTGGCCGACCTCGCCGAGGCCGGCCTGGTCGCCATCCACCAGCCGGGCGGCGACGAGAACAACGGTGGCGCACCTGACGTGACGCTGCTCGAAAGGGTGCTCAGTGGACTTCGCAAGCTCTGACGGAGGCCGGGCCACCACCTCCGCGAAGATCGTGGTGGCGGGCGGCTTCGGCGTCGGCAAGACCACGTTCGTGGGAGCGGTCTCCGAGATCAACCCGCTGCGCACGGAGGCCGTCATGACGTCCGCCTCGGCGGGCATCGACGACCTGACCCACACCGGGGACAAGACCACCACCACGGTGGCCATGGACTTCGGCCGTATCACGCTCGACCAGGACCTGATCCTGTACCTGTTCGGCACGCCCGGCCAGGACCGCTTCTGGTTCATGTGGGACGACCTGGTACGCGGCGCGATCGGCGCGGTGGTGCTCGTGGACACCCGGCGTCTGGCCGACTGTTTTCCCGCGGTGGACTATTTCGAGAACAGCGGTCTGCCGTTCGTCATAGCCCTCAACGGCTTCGACGGGCACCAGCCGTACACGCCCGAAGAAGTCCGCGAGGCGCTGCAGATCGGTCCCGACGCCCCGATCATCACCACGGACGCCCGGCACCGCGCCGATGCCAAGAGTGCGCTGATCACGCTGGTGGAGCACGCGCTCATGGCACGGCTGCGGTAGCACTCAAGTCATTCGTCGAGTACGGCAGTTGCCGTACGGAAACCGGAGCCGACTGTGGCCTTTGACACGGTCGGCTCCGGTGTTCATAACGTTTCGGCAGAGGAATCGGGTGGTATCGCCACGCGTCGCGGTCGCACGGTACCGCTGCGCGCACAACAGCCCCGCCTTTTGGCGGGGCTCGCTCTTTATGACCGTTTTATCTGGGCCTTACAAGACCGCACTCCATCGCTTTCCGCTGTTTGGAAGTGCGCATGCCCCCATGCTGGAATGCCTGAACTGCCCAATAGTCAAAGACGTACTGAGTAGTGGTCTGGGACACACCGGGCTCTGAGAGACTGCGGCACAACGACAGGTGCCCGCCGCCGAGAGGTTGTTGGTCGAGTGAGGCGAAGCAAGAACGGTCCCGAGCCGTCGGCGCGGGGCAACTTCACCCCGCCGCCGCGCGCCGCGGCGCCCTCCCCCGTGCCGGCCGCGGAACCGCCGGCCGGCCCCGCGAAGAGCGGCGGCCGTTTCTCGCCGCGCAACTGGCGCGTGCCGACCAGGCTGAACGCGATCCTGCTCATACCCGTGACCGTCGGTCTGGTCATGGGCGGTTTCCAGGTCAAGAGCTCCATCGACACCTGGAACGAGGCCCGCGACGCGGAGAACACCGCGCGCCTGGTCCGTGCCTCCCTCACCTACGCGGACGCGCTCTACCAGGAGCGTGACATCACCGTCGCTCCCCTTCTCAAGGGCTCGCTGCAGAACGCCGCGGACAAGAAGACGGTCTCGGACGCCCGCGCCAACACCGACAAGGCCGCCGACGCCTTCGACGCGGCCGCGCAGAACATGCCGCAGAAGGCCGGCCTCGAGCGCCGCCTCAAACTCTTCCGCGAGGCCGAACCGAAGCTCACGGGCCTGCGCGCCGAGGCGTACACGACCAAGCTGACCGGCGTGAAGACCGAAGAGGGGTACGTCGAGATCGCCCACCCCCTGACGGAGTTCGCCAACGAGCTCGGTCTGGGCACCGGGAACATCACCTCCTACGGCCGTACGGTCTACGCCATCGCGCTCACCAAGTCGGCTCTGTCGCTGGAGCGCTCGATCGGCATGCACCTGCTGGTCAAGCCCGGTCCCGACGCCGGCAACCTGGCCAGCCAGCGGGTGGCGCTGTCGTCGTACGCCTACCTGGAGGGCATCGCCGTCGAGGAGTACATCGGCGGTGGCACCGAGGCGGACGCGCAGAAGCTGACCGACCTCCAGACGAAGATCAAGAGCGACGGCGCGGCCCTGGTGCAGCAGGCCAAGGCCAAGGACCCGAACTACGTGGCCCCGCCGTCCAAGGACAACGCGATGGTCTCGGCGCTGGCGACGATGCAGGACACCGATCCCAGCACCCGCCAGGCACTGGCCTCCCAGGGCGTCACCGCCGAGAACTGGTGGGCGGTGAACACCCTCAAGTACAACGCCTACCGCACGATCGAGTCGGACATGGCCGACAGGGCGGTGAGCGAAGCCTCCGACATCGCGGACAACGCGAAGACGGACGCGTTCATCACGGGCGCCGCGGTCGTGGTCGCGCTGCTCGCCGCGTTCATCCTGGCCGGCATGGTGGCCCGCCAGATGTCGCGCTCGATGCGCCAGCTGCGCAACGCCGCCTTCGGCATCGCCGAGCAGCGCCTGCCGATGCTGGTCGACCAGCTCTCCCGCACCGACCCCGGCCGGGTCGACACCCGGGTGGCGCCGATCCCGATCACCTCGACCGACGAGATCGGCGAAGTCGCCCGCGCCTTCGACCAGGTCCACCGCGAGGCGGTCCGCCTCGCCGCCGAGCAGGCCCTGCTGCGGGGCAACATCAACGCGATCTTCACCAACCTCTCGCGCCGCAACCAGTCGCTGATCGAGGGCCAGCTGACCCTGATCACCGAACTGGAGAACAACGAGGCCGACCCGGACCAGCTGGAGAACCTCTTCCGCCTGGACCACCTGGCGACCCGCATGCGCCGCAACGGCGAGAACCTCCTGGTCCTCGCCGGCGAGGAGCCCGGCCGCCGCTGGGACCAGCCGGTCCCGCTGGTCGACGTGCTGCGCGCCGCCTCCTCCGAGGTGGAGCAGTACGAGCGCATCGAGCTCTCCGGCGTCCCCGAGGCCGAGATCCACGGCCGCGCGGTCACCGACCTCGTGCACCTGCTGGCCGAGCTGCTGGAGAACGCCACCACGTTCTCCTCGCCGCAGACGAAGGTGCGCGTCACCGCGACCCGTCTGCCGGACGGCCGCATCATGATCGAGATCCACGACAAGGGCATCGGTCTCACCGCCGAGGACTTCGCGGACATCAACCACAAGCTGGCCAACCCGCCGACCGTGGACGCCGCGATCTCCCAGCGGATGGGTCTCTTCGTGGTCGGCCGGCTCTCCGACCGGCACGGCATCCGGGTCCAGCTGCGCCCCTCCGGCGAGCAGGCCGGCACCACCTCGCTGGTCATGCTGCCGGACGCCATCACCCATGGTGGTGGTGGCGAACAGGCCCTGGACCGCGACGAGTTCACCGTCTCGCAGATCATCCCGGAGCAGCAGTTCCAGGCTGAGAACTTCAGCCAGCAGCCGCAGCTCCAGCCGATGCGCACGGCAGCCGAGCTGGGCTTCGACGACAGCCGCTACATGGAGGTCCCGGACGACATCCGCGACCTGGACCCGGTCGGCCGCTCCCTGATGCGCGAGGAGCGCCGTGCGGCCCTGGAGGCCCAGGCGCAGCCCCCGCAGCCCGGACAGCTGCCGGGGACGCCTCAGGAGACCCCCGAGATACCGGCGTACGTCGACGAGTTCGACCGAGGGCAGCAGGGCTACGACAACGGCGGTACGGGCTTCCAGGAGCAGCCGACCGGTTTCGACGCCGGTCAGCAGTACCAGGAGCAGCCGCAGGGCGCGTACGACGAGCAGTACTACGCGCCGAACGGCGGCCTGCCGCAGAACGACACGTTCGCGCCGGACGCCTTCGCCGGCAACGGCGGCTATCCGGAACCGGGCTACCAGGAACCGGCCCAGGAAGAGCCCGCGGCCTCGCCCGACTCCTTCCAGGGATTCGGCGAGCAGCCCTACCAGGACGACTGGCCCCAGCAGGGCCAGCGGCAGGACGGCTACCAGAACGGCTACCCGGCCCAGTACGCTCCGGAAGCGGAATCTTCGCAGGCCGGTGACGTGGCGGAGCGAAACCACGTAGGCTTCGACCGTCCGGGAGCGGCCCCCGCCGCCGGCCACCGGCTGACCGACGCCGGGCTCCCCCGCCGGGGATCCGGCGGTCCGAACGGCGCCGCTCCCGCGCAGCAGGCTCCGGCCTCGGGTCCGGCCGCCTCGGCCCCGGAGCCGGGCGGCGACAACGGCTGGCGTTCGGCGAACGACGAGCGCTGGCAGCAGGCCTCGCAGCTGCGCAAGCCCAAGGCGGGCGGAGTCACCTCCTCCGGTCTGCCGAGGCGGGTCCCCAAGGCCAACCTGGTCGAGGGAGCCGCCGAGAACACCCCCCAGGGAGGCCCCCAGGTCTCCCGCGCTCCGGAGGACGTCCGGGGCAGACTGAGCAACCTGCGCCGAGGCGTCCAGCGCGGACGCAGTGCAGGCAGTGAAACGAACGGCCAGGCCACTCGGAATCAGCACAGTGGTCCTGACAGCACCTACAACCAGGAGCGTTAGTGTGAGCCCGATGAGCCAGGCGGCACAGAACCTGAACTGGTTGATCACCAACTTCGTGGACAACACCCCGGGGGTGTCCCACACGGTGGTGGTCTCCGCCGACGGACTCCTTCTGGCGATGTCCGAAGGCTTCCCCCGCGACCGCGCCGACCAGCTCGCGGCCGTCGCCTCCGGCCTGACGTCGTTGACGGCAGGCGCCTCCCGGATCTTCGAGGGCGGCAGCGTGAATCAGACGGTTGTGGAGATGGAACGGGGATTCCTGTTCATCATGTCCGTATCCGACGGTTCCTCGTTGGCCGTTCTGGCCCACCCGGAGGCCGACATCGGCCTGATTGGGTACGAGATGGCCCTTTTGGTGGACCGCGCGGGCACGGTTCTTACCCCGGATCTGCGTGCGGAACTCCAGGGAAGCCTTCTCAACTAACAGTCAGACAGTGCGTTTTCGCGTCCCGGGGCCGTAAGGTTTCGGGACGCGGCTCCACAGGGATGGGTGCCCGGCACGGTCGGAGGAGGAGAGAAAGTGGCAACACCCCCAGGCGGTTCTCATAGCGGCAACTGGTCGTACGGTCCTGCGCAGGGTCACGGCGACGGTTCCGCGAACCGGTACAACTTCCCCTCCACCCCCAGCCACCGGCAGCCGTACGCCCCGCAGGGCCCCGGCCCGTCGCCGTACGACCAGCCGCCGGCGCCCCGCATCCAGCCGGTGCAGCCGCAGCGTCGCCCCGAACCGGCGCCGGCCTCCGGGGCGAACAACCCGTTGGTGCGTCCGTACGCCATGACCGGCGGCCGGACCCGCCCGCGGTACCAGCTCGCCATCGAGGCGCTGGTGCACACCACCGCGCAGCCGCATCAGATGCAGGGCCAGTTGCCCGAGCATCAGCGGATCTGCACCCTCTGCCGTGAGATCAAGTCGGTGGCCGAAGTCTCGGCCCTCCTGTCGATCCCTCTCGGCGTGGCCAGGATCCTCGTCGCCGACTTGGCGGAGGCGGGCCTGGTCGCCATCCATCAGCCCGGCGGCGACGAGAACGCCGGTGGCCAGCCAGACGTGACACTGCTCGAAAGGGTGCTCAGTGGACTTCGCAAGCTCTAGCGGCGGTCCTTCCCGCTCCACCACCTCCGCGAAGATCGTGGTGGCGGGCGGCTTCGGCGTGGGCAAGACCACGTTCGTAGGTGCCGTCTCGGAGATCAACCCGCTGCGCACAGAGGCCGTGATGACGTCCGCGTCTGCCGGCATCGACGACCTCACCCACACCGGGGACAAGACGACCACCACGGTCGCCATGGACTTCGGCCGCATCACCCTGGACCAGGACCTGATCCTGTACCTGTTCGGCACGCCCGGCCAGGACCGCTTCTGGTTCATGTGGGACGACCTGGTACGCGGCGCGATCGGCGCCATCGTCCTCGTGGACACCCGGCGGCTCGCCGACTGCTTCCCGGCGGTCGACTACTTCGAGAACTCGGGTCTCCCCTTCGTCATCGCCCTCAACGGCTTCGACGGCAACCAGCCGTACAACCCGGAAGAGGTCCGCGAGGCGCTCCAGATCGGTCCCGACACCCCGATCATCACGACCGACGCGCGGCACCGTGCCGACGCGAAGTCGGCACTGATCACTCTGGTCGAGCACGCCCTCATGGCGCGGCTGCGGTAGTTTCCGGCAACCGGGCCGCCCCGACCGGTCGTTCGCCGACCGCGGGTGGTTCACGGCCTGTCGCGCGCTTCCTCGCGCCCCTGTAGGGGCGCTTCTCCGGGCCCCTTCCCGTGAAGGGGCCCGAACCTTTTCCCACCGGGCGCGCACGGCAGAAGGGCCCCTCTGAAGCCAGAGGGGCCCTTCTGCCGTGCTTGCCGTGGCTGAGCGGCGCGGGCTAGCCGTGCCAGCTGTGCGGGGCGCGGAAGCCGTTCTCGCGCTCCAGACGGCGCCAGGCGGCCTTCGCGCGGCCGCGGTGGGACTGCTCGGTGTCGGCGGTCGGCCGGGCTGCCGCACGGGCCAGGAGGACCGCCGTTATGGCGGCGACTTCCTCCGGGTCGGCATGACCCTTCTCGACGCGGATGTCAGGCACGTTCATGAGTGTCAGTCTCCGTGAGAGAGGTTTCCGCAGGATTACTGCGGGGGGTTGCCGTGCTTACGGGACGGCAGGTCGGCGTGCTTGGTGTGCAGCATCGCCAGCGACCTGGCGAGCACCTCGCGGGTCGACGCCGGGTCGATGACGTCGTCGACCAGACCGCGCTCGGCCGCGTAGTAGGGGTGCATGAGCTCGGCCTTGTACTCCTTGACCATCTTCTGCCGCATGGCCTCGGGGTCCTCGGCGGAGGCGATCTGCCGGCGGAAGATCACGTTGGCGGCGCCCTCGGCACCCATGACCGCGATCTCGTTCGTCGGCCAGGCGTACGTCAGGTCGGCACCGATCGACTGGGAGTCCATGACGATGTAGGCACCTCCGTACGCCTTGCGCAGGATCAGGGAGATCCGGGGCACGGTCGCGTTGCAGTAGGCGTAGAGGAGCTTCGCGCCGTGGCGGATGATCCCGCCGTGCTCCTGGTCGACGCCGGGGAGGAAGCCCGGTACGTCCAGGAAGGTGACGATCGGAACATTGAAAGCGTCACACATCTGCACAAAGCGCGCAGCTTTTTCGCTCGCCTCGATGTCCAGGACGCCGGCGAGGACCTGGGGCTGGTTGGCGACGATGCCGACCACCTGGCCGTCGATCCGGGCCAGCGCGCAGATGATGTTCCGCGCCCAGCGCTCGTGGACCTCCAGGTACTCGCCGTCGTCGACGATCTCCTCGATGACCTTGGTCATGTCGTAGGGCCGGTTGCCGTCGGCCGGGACGAGGTCGAGCAGGACGTCGCTGCGGCGGTCCAGGGGGTCCGTGGACTCGACGCTCGGCGGGTTCTCGCGGTTGTTCTGCGGGAGCAGCGACAGGAGGTAGCGGACCTCCGCGATGCAGGTCTCCTCGTCGTCGTACGCGAAGTGGCAGACGCCGGAGGTCTCGGCGTGCACGTCGGCGCCGCCGAGGCCGTTCTGGGTGATCTCCTCGCCGGTGACCGCCTTGACGACGTCCGGGCCGGTGATGAACATCTGCGAGGTCTCGCGGACCATGAAGACGAAGTCGGTGAGGGCGGGGCTGTAGGCCGCGCCGCCCGCGCACGGGCCGAGCATCACGGAGATCTGCGGGATGACGCCGGACGCCTTGGTGTTGCGCTGGAAGATGCCGCCGTAGCCGGCGAGCGCCGAGACGCCCTCCTGGATCCGGGCGCCCGCGCCGTCGTTCAGGGAGACCAGCGGCGCGCCGGCCGCGATGGCCATGTCCATGATCTTGTGGATCTTGGTGGCGTGGGCCTCGCCCAGCGCGCCGCCGAAGATCCGGAAGTCGTGCGCGTAGACGAAGACCGTGCGGCCCTCGACCGTGCCCCAGCCGGTGACGACGCCGTCGGTGTAGGGCTTCTTGGCCTCCAGGCCGAAGCCGACCGCGCGGTGCCGGCGCAGCTGCTCGACCTCCTGGAAGGAGTCCGGGTCCAGGAGCAGCTCGATGCGCTCCCGGGCCGTCAGCTTGCCCTTGGCATGCTGCGCCTCGGTCGCCTTCTCGCTGGGCCCCGCCACGGCCGCCGCACGGATCTCGTGCAGCTCGGCGACCCGCCCGCGCGCGTCCGTCGGCTCGCCGGTGGGCTCACCCGTCGTCTCTTCCAAAACGGTCATGTAGTGACCTTACGAAGGACACCAAGGATTGCGAGACGTCGACTCCGTACAGTCTCCGAAGCGTTTTCCTGGAAGCACTGAACAGAACCAGAACCGCATGCAGCCGTTCCAACTGCTCAGGGGGCCATGGTGTTGTAGGGGTGCCACAAAGAGGAAGCCTGAGACGCGCCTCACATTCATGGCCGACGCGTACCACCCCCGGAGTGAAGGGCCCCTCGAACGGCGGGCCCCGCGTCCCGGGACGGCTCCCCTCCGAGCCTAGCGGCACTCACGCGATACCGTCACGCCGCGTGGCGGCCGACCCCGCTTGCGGCTACGGTCCGTGAGGGACGCGACACGCGATCCAATGATGTTGAACGTTGTACGGAATAGGTCTACGGTGGGCGTCGTTGAGTTCGTTGAACTTTAAACATCAACGACCCGTCCCCCTCAAGGAGCACGTCATGGGTATCTTCGGCCGCAAGAACGACGACACCGCGACCGCCGCCGGTGCCGACACCGCCACGCTGACCGGCGAGTACACGCTCGACCCGGCGCACACCACGCTCGGCTTCGTGGCGCGCCACGCGATGGTCACCAACGTCAAGGGCAGCTTCGAGCAGTTCGAGGGCACCCTGCACCTGGACGGCTCGGACCCGTCGAAGTCCACCGCCTCCCTCGACATCGTCATGGACAGCATCACCACCGGCAGCCCGGACCGTGACGGTCACCTGAAGTCGGCGGACTTCTTCAAGACGGACGAGTTCCCGACGATGACCTTCCGCTCCACCAAGGCCGAGGCCCTGGGCGGGGACGACTACCGCATCACCGGCGACCTGACGATCCTCGGTGTCACCAGGCCCGTCACCATCGACCTGGAGTTCAACGGCGCGGCCAAGGACCCGTTCGGCAACGAGCGCGTCGGCTTCGAAGGCAAGGCCGAGATCAAGCGCTCCGACTGGGGCGTGACCTGGAACGCGGCGCTGGAGACGGGCGGCGTCCTGGTCTCCGACAAGATCAAGCTGAACTTCGACATCTCGGCGATCAAGAACGCCTGAGCCGTCGGCGCGGAACCGCCGCGGCCCCACGGGTCCCGGCCCCTCTCCCGACCGTCCGCGGCGCCCGCCCTCCCCGTGACCGCACGGAGGCCGGGCGCCCGGTCATGTCCGGGGCCTGGCGGCGAGCCGGTCCAGGGCCGCCGCCGGCCCGGTCCGCCGCGCCATCGCGTCCTCCTGGAGTAAGCCGGAGCCCCCGTGGGGCCTCCTCGGAAGCCCGCTCAGAATCCGCCGCCGAAGTCGCCGCTGTCGCCGCCTCCGCCGCCGAAGTCCCCGCCGCCGCCGAAGTCGCCGAAGTCGCCGGGGTCGAAGTCCGCGCCCGACAGGTCGCCGCCCTGGTAGCCGCCGGAGTGGAAGTCGCCGTAGCCGGTGCCGTAGTCCGCGCCGTAGGCGGGAGCGGACATCCAGCCGCCGAGGGCCGTGCCGACGAGGAGGCCGGGCAGCAGGCCGCCGCCGAAGTAGCCGCCCGCCCAGGGGCCGTAGGCCGGACCCGCCTCCCAGTAGGGGCGCCGGCCCTGCTCGGTGTCGACCTCGCGGACCGCCGGGTCGCGGCCGTCCGCCAGTCGGGCGGCGTCGGCCGCGCAGACCGGGACCTCGCGGGGCGAGCCGCCGGCCGGGGTCCAGGTGGCGTCGGTGACCGAGGGGCCGTGCCGGGGGTCGAAGAAGCACGGCGGCCGGCGTTCGGGCAGCGGCCTGCCCTCGCGGCGGGCGGCGAGCCGGGCCAGCGAGAAACGGCCGTCCTCCAGGGCCTGGGTGACGGCCCGGACGTCCTCGGGCCCGCGGGCGTCGCTCATGTACTGCTTCGCCTGGTCGTAGGCGTTCAGCGCGCGCTCGTAGTCGCCGCGCATGGCGTCGTCGGCGCCCGGCTCGGACGGATGGAAGTCGAGCCGGTCCAGCTCCTCGCCGAAGGCGGTGATGTCCTCGTCCACGACCACCCGCAGCCGGTCCAGGGCGGCCCGCCGTTCCTCCGCGTGGCGCCTGCGGCCGCGGCGGACCAGGGCGTAGGCGCCGGCGCCGCCGGCCACCACCACCGCGCCGACGGCGATCAGCGCGGTGCCGGAGACGCCGGAGCCGGAGGTGCCGCCGCCCCAGGACGAGGGCGCCCTGCCGCCGAGGTTGGTCAGGGCGCGGCCGGTGAAGTCGGTGAGCTGGGCGGCCGCGGGCTCGCCCTGGACGCTGGTGACCAGGTTCCGCACGCCCGTCCGGGACAGCACCGAGGAGTCGGCGCGGGCGTCGAAGCGGTCGCCGAGCCGGACCGCGTACAGGCCGGTGACGCCGGTGGCGGTTCTCAGGTCGGTGAACAGGTTCTTGGTCGGGTAGCCGGCCGGCAGGACCGCGATGAACAGGGGTTTGTCCGCGTCCTTGATCTGCCGGGCCAGGGTGTCGGCCTCGGCCGCGGAGAGCTGCGCGGCGGCCGCCGGGTCGACGTACACCGGGCTCTTGCGGAGGGCGGCGGCGATCGTCGAGACGCCGGTGGCCGCCGTGGCCCGCGGTGCGAACGCCGTGAGGGCGATCACCAGCAGGGCCAGCAGCAGGCCTGGGAGGCTTCGGGTCCGGATCCGCAGCACGGCCTTCATGTGTCGCAATCTACCCGAAGCCTCCTCTCACCAGTCATTTCTTATGCTGCCGCCCAGGCCTCCCGCAGCTTCTCGACGGCCGCCGCGTACCTGCCGGCCAGCAGCAGGTGGTCGGCGTCGGCGAAGGGCTTGGAGACGGCCTCGGTGACCGACTGCCCGATCCGGTCCTGCACCAGCAGCCGCGCCTTGCCGACCAGCTTCCGGCCTGCCGCGGCGGAGCCCTTCCGCTCCGCGGCCTTCGCCGCGACGCCGAGCGCCCGCAGGGTGGCGTCGCCGCCCTTGGGTGCCTTGCTCAGGGTCGTCAGGCCCCAGCCGTACGGGTACTGCGGGTCGTAGGCCGCGTCGCCGACGTTGATCGGCAGCTGGGCCTCGGACTTCGGCCAGGTGACCGGCAGCTGACCGGTGAAGGCCTGCTTGCCGTAGAGCACGTCGGCCACGCCGTCGCCCTCGGTGCCCGGCAGCCAGGACGCCACCAGGGCGTCGATCCCGCCGAGCCGGTCGCCGATGAGCTGCGGCCGCCCGGAGACGATCAGCACCGCGCACTTCATGGCCGCGCAGACCCTGTCCACGGCGGCCTGGTCGGCCGGGGTCAGCGCCAGGTCGTTGCCGTTGCCGACGTCTCCGACGCCCTCGGCGTACGGGGTCTCGCCGACGACGACCACGCCCACGTCGTAGCCGCCGGTGGGCGCCGAGGCGTCCTTGGAGTACGTGACGTTCCCGCCGGCGTTCCTCATGCCCTGGAGGATGGTGGTGCCCGTGGTGTGGGTACCGGACTGGCCCTGCCAGGTGATGGTCCAGCCGCCCGTCTGGTTGCCCAGGTCGTCGGCGTTGGAGCCGGCGACGTACACCTTCTGCGACTTCTTCAGCGGCAGGATCGCGCCGTCGTTCTTCAGCAGCACCTGGGACTCGGCGGCCGCCCGGCGGGCCACCGCGCGGTGCTTGGCGGAGCCGATCTTCGCAGCGCCGCTGGTGTCGGCGTACGGGTGCTCGAACAGGCCCAGCCGGAATTTCTGGGCGAGGACGCGGGAGACCGCGTCGTCGATCCGCCGCACCGTGACCCGGCCCGCGTTCACCTGGTCGGTGAGGGTCTTGGTGAAGTCCTGGTAGCTGTAGGGGACCATCATCATGTCGACGCCCGCGTTCACCGCGGTGCTGACGTGCGCGGCGTAGTCGCCGGGCAGCTGGTCGATGGCGTTCCAGTCGCTGATCACGAAGCCGTCGAAGCCCATCCGGCCCTTGAGCACCCCGTTGATCATGTCGCCGCGGGCGTGCATCTTCACCGGGCCCAGACCGTCGCCCGCGATGTCGAGCGAGGAGTACGACGGCATGACCGTGCCGATGCCCCGGTCGACCGCGCTCTGGTAGGGCGCCAGGTGGATGTCCTCCAGCTGCTGCCGGGTCACCTTGGTGACACCCTGGTCGATCGTGTACGACCCGGTGGTCGAGGAGCCGTACGCGGTGCCGCCGTCGCCGACGAAGTGCTTGGCGGTGGCCAGGACCTTGTCGTCGTCCTTGAGGTCGCGTCCGTCGGCGCGGCCCTGGAGTCCCTGGATCATGGTCTCCATGGACTTCACCAGCGCCGGGTCCTCGCCGAAGGACTCGTAGGAGCGGCCCCAGCGTTCGTCGCGGGTGACGCAGAGGCAGGGCGCGAAGTCCCAGGGGACGCCGGTGGCGCGGACCTCGGCCGCCGTCACCGCGCCGGTGTCCTCGGCGAGGGCGGGGTCGCGGGTCGCGCCGATGCCGATGTTGTGCGGCATGATCGTGGCGCCGGCCAGGTTGTTGTGGCCGTGCACCGCGTCGACGCCGTAGATCAGCGGGATCTGGAACCTGGTCGCCTGCGCCCGGAGCTGGAAGCCGTCGATCATCTTCGCCCAGGCGGCCGGGGTGTTGGGCGTCGGCGTGGAGCCGCCGCCGGAGAGCAGCGAGCCGAGGCCGTAGGCGGCGACGTCACCGCCGTTGCCGACGGCTCCGCGCTCGGCCTGGGTCATCTGGCCGACCTTCTCGGCCAGGGACATCCGTGACAGGAGGTCGGCGACCCGCTTCTTCACGGGCAGTCTGCTGTCCAGGTACGGGAGTCCGTGCGCGTCGATGACGACCTGCGGGGTCTCGGCGGGGGCCTTGGCGCCAGTGACGGTGAGCTTGAGCGGGACGGTCTCGGCGGACTCGGCGGAACGGTCGTCCAGCGTGCGCACCTTGACGGTCCGCGTGGCGCCGGAGACCGTGCCGGCCGGGAAGGTGAGGGTGCCGGAGACCGGGGAGTAGTCCTTGCCGGACGTGGCGGTGCCGCCGGCCGTCTCGTAGGCGACCGTCACGGGCTCGTCCAGCGGGGCGGAGCCGGTGGTGGCCACGGAGACCTTCACCGAGGCGGTGCGCCCCTCCCGTACCGGGTAGACGGCCGCGTCCGTGGTGACCGAGGCGCGCAGCGACTGGTCGGCCCTGCCGTACAGCTCCACGTCGTCCATGGCGAAGTGCCCCTGGACGCCGACCGGGAGGGTGAGCGCGTAGCCCCACATCCGGTCCAGGCCGAGGACGTGGTCGATGCCGCCGACGGGCTGGTAGTCGGTCCGGTACACGAAGTCCGTGAACGGGATCTCGATCTGCTTCCAGCCGGTGAAGTCGTCGGTGAAGGACGTCGTCCACAGTTCGGAGGCCTCGCCGTCGGCGCCGCCGTCCTTGATCTCGAAGGCGATCTTCCTGCCGTTGTCCTGGCCGTCCCACCAGAAGCGGATGCCCTTGTGCGCGGACCAGTCGTGGGCGGGTTCGGTGGCGGCGAAGTCGTGGGTGAAGCCGCCGTAGCCGCTGATGTCGTACGTCCCGGCGAGGACCTTGGCGCCCTCGGGGGCGTCCGCCCGGTCGGCGAACTGCAGAGCGGGCGGGTCGTCGCTGTCGCCTCCCCAGGTGAAGATGCCCTCGGCGGGCTGGGAGGCGAAGGGGACCTCGCCCTCGAAGCGGTCGACCGGGGTGGGTGCGGGATCGCCGGCGGCGCGGGCCGCGGACAGGGGCATCAGGGCTGCGAGCAGAGCGGTGGACACGAGCAGGGCGGTTCTTGGCATGGACCTTCCCTCGACTCTCTGGTTCACTCGGGGCTCTCTCAGTTCACTCATGGCTTAGATCACGACGTGAGTTAACTAACGGCTCTCACCCCCGTCAAGACGTCCCGTCAGGAAGGGCGATGTGTCCATGAGAACCACCCCCCACACGGTCCGGCTGCTCCTGGCCGGACTGCTCACCGTGGCCGGCATCTCCGCGGCCGTACCGTCCGCGCACGCGGCCGGTGAGCAGGTCACGGCGTACCTCACCACCACCGACGACTCCGGCGGCCGCCACGTCACACGCGGCCTGCAGGCACAGACGCCGTTCGCCTTCCAGTCCGGGAGCGGCGGCGGCGGCGAGAACATCACCGTCGACGAGAACACCCGCTACCAGACCTTCACCGGCGGCGGCGCCTCCTTCACCGACACCGCGGCCTGGCTGATGAACAGCAGCGGGGCGCTGTCCCAGGCCACCCGGGACGCCACGATGAGGAAGCTGTTCTCGCCCACGGACGGGATCGGGCTGTCGTTCCTGCGCAATCCGATGGGCGCCTCGGACCTGGCCCGGTACGGGTACACCTACGACGACGTGCCGGCCGGGCAGAGCGACCCGAACCTCAACAGCTTCTCCATCTCCCACGACCTGGCGGACGTCGTGCCGCTCACCAAGCAGGCACTCCAGCTGAACCCGTCCGCGACTGTCATGGCCTCGCCATGGACGGCGCCGGCCTGGATGAAGGACAGCGGCTCCCTCAACGGCGGCTGGCTCAAGTCGGAGGACTACGGCGCCTACGCCTCGTACTTCGTGAAGTACCTCCAGGCCTACCAGGCGCAGGGCGTGAAGGTCTCCTACGTCACCCCGCAGAACGAGCCGACCTGCTGCTCCGGCTACCCCTCGATGAGCTGGAACGCCTCGGGCCTGCAGTACTTCCTCAAGAGCGAACTGCTGCCGAAGCTCCAGGCCGCCGGGCTCTCCACCAAGGTCCTCGCGCACGACTGGAACTGGGACGTCTACGACTCCTACGCGGCCGCGAGCGTCGACGACGCGGCGATCCGCAACCACCCGAACTTCGGCGGCATCGCCTGGCACGGCTACGGCGGCGACATCGGCAAGCAGACCACCGTGCACAACCAGTACCCGAACCTCGACGCCTTCGGCACCGAGCACTCCGGCGGCACCTGGATCGCCAACCAGCAGCGCGAGGACATGAACAACATCATCGACTACACCCGCAACTGGGCGAAGTCGGTGACCAAGTGGTCGCTTGCGGTGGACCAGAACATGGGCCCGCACAACGGCGGTTGCGGCACCTGCACCGGGCTGATCACCGTGCACAACGGCGACGGCGCGAGCGGGACCGTCGACTACACCATCGAGTACTACACGATGGGACACCTGACGAAGTTCGTCCGGCCCGGCGCGCAGCGGATCGCCTCCACCGCGTCCTCCGCGGTGCCGAACGTGGCCTGGCGCAACCCGGACGGCTCCAAGGCGCTCATCGCCTACAACGACGCCTCCGCCGCCAAGACCGTCACCATCAACTGGGGCGGCCAGCACGCCACTTACTCACTGCCCGGCAAGACCTCGGCGACCTTCACCTGGTCCGGCACCCAGTCGGGCGGCGGCTCCCAGGGCGGCGCCTTCGTCGGCCTGGCGAACAAGTGCCTGGACGTGGCGGGCGGTTCGGCCGCCAACGGCACCGCCGTGCAGCTCTACGACTGCAACGGCTCCACCGCCCAGCAGTGGAGCGTGCAGTCCGACGGCTCGGTCCGCGCCCTCGGCAAGTGCCTGGACGTGACCTCGGCGTCGACGGCGAACGGGGCGAAGGTGCAGTTGTACGACTGCAACGGGACCGGCGCCCAGCAGTGGTCGTACAACGCCTCGACGGGTGACGTGGTGAACGCGGCGGCGGACAAGTGCCTGGACGTCACGGACAACTCGTCGGCGAACGGGGCGCGCGCCCAGATCTGGACGTGCACCGGAGCCGCCAACCAGAAGTGGCACCTGCAGTAGCCGGGCGGTGCGGCGGAGCGAGCCGGGGGCTGTGAGCCCAGCCCCCGGCTTTTCCGTCACTACTCGGCCGGCTCCACGCCCGCCCGCAGCAGGCCGTACGTGTACGCGTCCTCCAGGGCCTGCCAGGAGGCGGCGATGACGTTCTCCGCCACGCCGACCGTCGACCACTCGCCGATGCCGTCGGAGGTGGAGATCAGGACCCTGGTCGTGGACTGGGTGCCGTGCTTGCCCTCCAGGATGCGGACCTTGTAGTCGACCAGGTCGAGCTTGGCCAGCTGGGGGTAGATCTTCTCGAGGGCGACGCGCAGGGCGCGGTCGAGGGCGTTGACCGGCCCGTTGCCCTCCGCCGTGGCGACGATCCGCTCGCTCTTGGCCCAGAGCTTGACGGTGGCCTCGTTGGCGTGGGTGCCGTCGGGGCGGTCCTCGACGATGGCCCGCCAGGACTCGACGCGGAAGTAGCTGCGCCGCCTGCCCTCCACCTCGGCGCGCAGCAGGAGCTCGAAGGAGGCGTCGGCGGCCTCGAAGGTGTAGCCCTTGAGTTCGTACTCCTTGACCCGCTCCACCACCCGGCCGACCAGTTCGCGGTCGCCGCCGAGGTCGATGCCGAGTTCCTTGCCCTTGAGCTCGACGGAGGCGCGTCCCGCCATGTCGGAGACCAGCATGCGCATGGTGTTGCCGACCAGCTCGGGGTCGATGTGCTGGTACAGGTCCGGGTCGACCTTGATGGCGGAGGCGTGCAGGCCGGCCTTGTGGGCGAAGGCCGAGACGCCGACGTAGGGCTGGTGGGTGGAGGGCGTGAGGTTGACGACCTCGGCGATGGCGTGCGAGATGCGGGTCGTCTCGCGCAGCCGGCCGTCCGGGAGGACCTTCTGGCCGTACTTCAGCTCCAGGGCGGCGACCACCGGGAAGAGGTTGGCGTTGCCGACGCGCTCGCCGTAGCCGTTGGCCGTGCACTGCACGTGGGTGGCGCCGGCGTCGACGGCGGCCAGGGTGTTGGCGACCGCGCAGCCGGTGTCGTCCTGGGCGTGGATGCCGAGCCGGGCACCGGTGTCGGCCAGGACGGTGGAGACCACGGCGTTGACCTGGGCGGGGAGCATGCCGCCGTTGGTGTCGCAGAGGACGACGACGTCGGCGCCGGCCTCCGCGGCGGCCCGGACGACCGCCTTCGCGTACTCGGGGTTGGCGCGGTAGCCGTCGAAGAAGTGCTCGCAGTCGACGAAGACGCGGCGGCCCTGGTCCTTGAGGAAGGACACGGTGTCGCGGACCATCTCCAGGTTCTCGTCGAGCGTGGTGCGCAGCGCCAGTTCCACGTGGCGGTCGTGCGACTTGGCGACCAGTGTGATCACCGGCGCCCCCGCCTCCAGCAGCGCCCTGACCTGCGGGTCGTCGGCCGCCTTCGCGCCGGCCCTGCGGGTGGCGCCGAAGGCGACCAGCTGGGCGTGCTTGAAGTCGATCTCCTGCCGGGCGCGGGCGAAGAACTCGGTGTCCCGGGGGTTGGCGCCGGGCCAGCCGCCCTCGATGAAGCCCACGCCGAAGTCGTCCAGGTGCCGTGCGATGGCCAGCTTGTCCGCGACGGTGAGGTTGATGCCCTCGCGCTGCGCACCGTCGCGCAGCGTGGTGTCGAAGACGTGGAACGAGTCGTCCAGCTCGTTGGTTGCCGTCTCGGTCATGGTCCCTAGGCTCCTGATGTCGAATCTCGGTCGTACCGGAATGACCGGCTCCACCGTCCCTCCATGGTCCCTCGCGCTCGCTCTCCGGCTGAAGGTGGGCCGGAAAACGAAAAAACCCCTCGCGGGTGCGAGAGGTCTGCGCGCGGGTCGAGGACGACGATGGCCACCCGTACCTGGTCGTACGTGGTGGTCACTGCGGACCGGCGCGCCTGCTGCCCATAATCATGGCGAACGAGAGCACGGGGGAAGTCTGGCACAACCCGCCGCGGACTCACCGACCGTCTCAGGATGCGGTCGTCGCGGCGGACACCTCATGAGACCGCGCCCGTCCCGCGTGCCGCCGCGCGCTCGCGCGGGGTGACCCGCGCCACCGGACGGCCTCAGGCGCCCGCGAGGAGATCCGCCGCCAGGAACTCGGCCACGTGGCCGAGGACTTGGGCCCGGTCCGTGCCGCGCAGCCCGATCGCCACGTGGATGGAGAACCCGTCCAGCAGCGAGCGCAGGCGCGCGGCGAAGCGGTCGGGGTCGACGGCCCGGAACTCGCCCCGCGAGATGCCCTCGGCCAGCAGCGCCACCAGGTCGCGGTGCCAGGCGCCCTCGATGGCGGCCTGCCGGTCGCGGGCCGCCTCGTCGGCGTTCTGCGAGCGGTTCCAGACCTCCAGCCAGAGCGTCCAGTGCGGGTCGCGGTGGCCCGTGGGGACGTACAGGTCGACGTAGGCGTCCAGGCGCTCGCGGGCGGTGCCGCGGCGGGTGAGCAGCCGGCCCCGCTCGGCGCCCAGCCGGCCCTCGCTCCACTCCAGGGTCTGCAGCAGCAGTTCGTCCTTGGAGCGGAAGTAGTAGAGGAGGTGGCCGCTGCTCATGCCGACCTCGTGGCCGAGCGCGGCCATGGTGAGTTTCTCCAGACCGCGGTCGGCGATCATGTCCATGGCGGCGGCGAGCACGTCCTCGCGGGGCGGGGCCTGTCTGCGCCCACCGGCCATGTGCTGCTCCTCGTCGTCCTAGATCGTCGGCTGCTGCTGGGTGATGCAGTGGATGCCGCCACCGCCGGAGAAGATCGTACGGGCGTCCACCAGGGTCACCGTCCGGTCGGGGAAGAGACGGCGGAAGATCCCGGCGGCCACCTCGTCACGCGGGTCGTCGAAGCCGCAGAGCACGACCCCGCGGTTGCAGAGGTAGTGGTTGATGTAGGAGTAGTCGGCCCAGTGGCCGTCGGCCTCCAGCACGGTCGGCGCCGGGACCTCGACGACCTCCAGCGCCCGGCCGCGCGCGTCGGTCTGGGACCTGAGCAGGCCGATCACCTCGCGGGTCACCTCGTGGTCGGGGTGCGCCGGGTCCGGCTGGTGATGGGCGACGACCACGCCGGGGCGGGCGAAGGCGGCGACGATGTCGACGTGTCCGAGCGTGCCGAAGCCGTGGGGAGGGTAGTCGCCGGTGAGACCGCGGGGCAGCCAGATCGCCTTGCGGGTGCCGAGCATCGCGTGGACCTCGGCCTCGACCTCCGCCCGGGTCCAGTCCGGGTTCCGTTCGGGGCCGAGCTGCACGGTCTCGGTCAGCAGGACGGTGCCCTCGCCGTCCACGTGGATGGCGCCGCCCTCGTTCACCAGCTTCGAGGCGTAGGTCTTCGCGCCCGCGAGGTCCGAGACATAGGCGGCGATCTTCGCGTCGTGCCCCCAGCGCGCCCAGTGCTGGGCGCCCCAGCCGTTGAACGTCCAGTCCACGGCGGCCAGTTCACGGCCGTTGCTGAGGAAGGTGGGTCCGATGTCCCGCATCCAGGCGTCGTCCAGCTCGCGCTCGACGGTGTCGACGTCCGGCCCGAGCAGCGTCCGGGCGTCCGCGGACTGGCCGGGGCCGCACACCACCGTCACCGGTTCGAAGCGCAGGACCGCGCGGGCCACCGCGGCCCAGGCCTGACGGGAGGCCCGGAGGTCGTCCGGGTCCTCGAAGGTGGGGTTGGGGCCGGGCCACGCCATCCAGGTGCGCTCGTGCGGGGTCCACTCGGCGGGCATCCGGAAGCCGTCGGCGGCGGGCGTGCTCATGCGCGGGTCCATGCGGGGGTCCTTCACGGGCTGTGACGTCCGGCTGAGACGTCTGGACGTCTAGAGGAAGTAGAGGCGGTTGAGGGCGACGGAGTCGGCGGGCTCCGAGCGCAGCGGCTCGCCGTCGAGGGTGACCAGGCCGGTGCGCTGGTCCACGTCGACCGATCCGGTACGGGAGTTGAGCCGCAGGTCGGCCGGTCCGATGCCGCGGGTGCCGCGGACCGCGACCCGGCGGCGCCGGGTGGGCATGGTGTCGTTGCCCCGGTCCAGGGCGGCCTGCGCCACGAAGGCCACCGAGATGTCGGCGGGGGTCGCCCCGTGGGCTCCGAACTGCGGTCCCAGGACGAGGGGTTCGCAGGTGTCGGTGGCCGCGTTCGGGTCGCCGGTCACGCCGTAGGCCGGGAAGCCGGACTTGAGGACCAGCTGCGGCTTGGCCCCGAAGTACTCGGGTGACCACAGCACGATGTCGGCCAGCTTGCCGACCTCGATGGAGCCGACCTCGTGGGCGAGGCCGTGGGCGATCGCCGGGTTGATGGTGAGCTTGGCCATGTACCGCAGCACGCGCTCGTTGTCGTGGCCGTCGTCCGGGGCGCCGAGTTCGGCCTTCATCTTGCCGGCCATGGCGAAGGTGCGGCGGACTGTCTCCCCGGCCCGGCCCATGCCCTGCGCGTCGGACGAGGTGATGCCGATGGCGCCCAGGTCGTGCAGTACGTCCTCGGCGCCCATGGTCCCGGCGCGGATGCGGTCGCGGGCCATGGCGGCGTCGCCGGGCAGGTCGGTCTTGAGGTCGTGGACGGAGACGATCATCCCGTAGTGCTCGGCGACCGCGTCCCGGCCGAAGGGCAGGGTGGGGTTGGTGGAGGAGCCGATGACGTGGGGGACGCCGGCCATCTTCAGGACGTTCGGCACGTGTCCGCCGCCGCAGCCCTCGATGTGGAAGGCGTGGATGGTGCGGCCGTCGAGGACCTTGAGGGTGTCCTCGACCGACAGGCACTCGTTCAGTCCGTCGCTGTGCAGGGCGACCTGGACGTCGTGCTCCTCGGCGACCCGCAGGGCCGTGTCCAGGGCGCGGGAGTGGGCGCCCATGTCCTCGTGGACCTTGAAGCCGGAGGCGCCGCCCTCGGCGAGCGCCTCGATCAGCGGGGCCTCGTGCGAGGACGAACCCCGGCCGAGGAAGCCGATGTTGACCGGCCAGGCGTCGAAGGCGCCGAACGCGTGCCGCAGCGCCCAGGGCGAGTTGACGCCGACGCCCCACACCGGGCCGAACTCCTGCCCGATGACCGTGGTCACGCCGGAGGCCAGCGAGGCCTCCATGATCCGCGGCGACAACAGGTGGACGTGGGTGTCGACGGCCCCGGCGGTGGCGATCAGTCCCTCGCCGGAGACGATCGAGGTGCCGGTGCCGACCACGACGTCGACGCCGTCGAGGGTGTCGGGGTTGCCGGCCCGGCCGATCGCGCAGATCCGCCCCTCGCGGATGCCGATGGACACCTTCCGGATGCCCTGCACGGCGTCGATGACGACGACGTTGCTGATCACGACGTCGCAGGTGTCGCGGACCGCGGCCGCCTTCAGGTGCAGTCCGTCGCGGGCGGTCTTGCCGAAGCCGGCCAGGAACTCGTCGCCGTAGCGCTGGGAGTCGTCCTCGACGCGGATCACCAGCCCCGAGTCCCCGAGGCGGATCCGGTCGCCGGCCCGGGGGCCGTGGGTGGCCGCGTACTCGTGCGGGGTGAGGCGGCGGGCCTCGGCCGGGTGTCCTCCGGGACGGCTCATCGTCCTGCCTCCTCGTCGTGGATGCCCAGGTAGCCGCAGGCGGCCGCGCGGCGCAGCGCCTCCTCGCGGGCGCCGGGCGCGTCCAGCGGGCCGTCGACCAGTCCGGCGAAGCCGATGGCGACCCGGGCGCCGCCGATCGGCACCAGGCCGACCTCCAGCGACTCCCCCGGCCCGAACCGGACGGAGGACCCGGCGGGCACGGCGAGCCGCAGGCCGTAGGCGGCGGCACGGTCGAAGTCGAGGCGCGGGTTGGCCTCGAAGAAGTGGAAGTGGGAGGTGACGGAGACCGGGACGGTCGCGGTGTTGGTGACGTCCAGCCGGACGACCGCCTCCGGGTCGGCGTGCTCGGGTCCCGGGAGCAGCGCGCCGGGCCCGTCCTCGCCCAGCAGGCCACCGCCGATCGGGTCGGTGACCACCGCGAGCCGCGAGCCGTCGTCGAAGACGGCCTCGACGTGCACCTCGGTGACGACGTCGGCGACGCCGGGCAGCACGTCGGCCGGGCCGAGGACGGACCGGGCCGCCTCGATGGCCTCGGCGAGCCGCCTGCCGTCCCGGGCGGCCTCGCAGACGGTGTCCGCGATCAGCGCGGTGGCCTCCGGCACGTTGAGCCTGAGGCCCCGGGCGCGGCGGGCACGGGCCAGCTCGGCGGCTCCGAAGAGCAGCAGCCGGTCACGTTCCGTGGGGGTCAGTCGCACGTCCCGGCACCTCCTTCGCTTCCTCTTGGCTTGGTCGACTTAGAACAACACTCTAAATGCCGTATTACGAGAAGGGAACCATTGACATCGACCGGCCGGTCACCCAGATTGAACGTCGCTCTAACTCTCAGGCGGCCGTCGAAGGGGACCCAGCCATGCCGATAGAACAGCGCGGAGTCGACACCATCCCGGACGCGGAACGCACCAGCGGACCCAAGGACCTGGTCTCGATCCTGCTCGGCTCCAACCTCTGCCTCGGCGTGATCATCTTCGGCTGGCTGCCGCCGTCCTTCGGGCTCGGCTGGTGGGCGTCGGTGAGCGCGATCGTGGCGGGCACGGTGGTCGGCACGCTGTTCACGGCCCCGCTGGCCCTGGTCTCCCTGCGCACCGGCACCAACCTCTCCACCTCCTCCGGCGCCCAGTTCGGGGTGCGCGGGCGGCTGGTCGGCTCGGTGGTGGGCCTGCTGCTGGCCCTCGGCTACACGGCGCTGACCGTGTGGATCGGCGGCGACGTGATGGTGGGCGTGCTGAACCGGCTGTTCGGGCTGCCCGCGGACGGGGTGTCGTACGCGGTGGTCTACGGGGTGCTCGCGGCGGCCACGGTGGCCGGCGCGGTCTACGGCTACCGGGTCCTGCTCGCCATGTCCCGGGTGCTCGCCGTCGGCATGACCGCCCTGCTCATCCTCGGGATCTTCGCGTACGCCCCGCACTTCGCCACCTCGCCGCTGCCGGACGCCGGCGGCTACCTGCTGGGCGGCTTCTGGCCGACCTGGTGTCTGGCGGCGGTCGCGGCGGGACTGTCCGGGCCGGTCGCCTTCATCACCCTCCTCGGCGACTACACGCGCTACATCTCCCCGGCCCGGCACTCCTCCCGCCGGGTCCTGCACGGGACCTGGCTGGGCCTGGTCCTCGGCCTGCTGGTGCCGCAGCTGTTCGGCACCTTCACCGCGTACGCGGCCCGCTCGGCGACCGACTACGCGGGCCCGCTGGTGTCCGCCTCCCCCACCTGGTACCTGGTCCCGCTCCTGCTCTCCGCCTCCGCGGGCTCGGTCGGCAACGCGGGGCTGATGCTGTACTCGATGGGCCTCGACCTGGACGCGATCCTGCCCCGCGCCTCCCGGGCCCGCGCCACCCACACGGTCGCGATCGTGGCCACGGCCTGCGTCTTCGTCGGCCACTACGCCTGGAACGCGCAGTCCGCGATGACGTCCTTCGTGCTCCTGCTGACGGCGATCGGCACCCCGTGGGCGGTGATCACCCTCATCGGTTTCCGCCGCTGCCGGGGGATCTACGACGCGGACGCGCTCCAGGTCTTCAACCGCCGCTCGCACGGCGGGATCTACTGGTACCGGGCCGGCTGGAACGTGAGGGCCGCGGTCTCCTGGGCGGTCGGCGCGGGAGTGGGCCTGCTGGCGGTCTCGCTGCCGTCGTACGAGGGACCGCTGCTGTCGCTGACCGGCGGCGTGGACTGCAGCTTCCTGCTGTCGGGCCTGGTGGGCGGCGCGCTCTACCTGCTGCTGCCGTCCCGCCCGGCCGACCCGGGCCGCCCGTCCGGCGGCGACGAGGCGAGGACCGCGCCGCACGCCAGCCCCACCGGCGTCTGAGCAGGACGCCCGGCCGCCCCCGGCAAAGAACGCGCGCGGCGTGCCACCTCCCCCGCGGCACGGGGCGGGTGGCACGCCGCGTCCGGGCGTCCGGGAGCCTCAGCCCAGTTCGTGCATCCAGCCGTGCTGGTCCGCGACCTTGCCGCGCTGGATGTCCAGAAGCGCCTCGCGGAGCCTCATGGTCACCTCGCCCGGCTCGCCGCCCGACTGCAGCCACTGGGCGCCGTCGCGCTTGACCGTGCCGACCGGGGTGATGACGGCCGCCGTGCCGCAGGCGAAGACCTCGGTGAGGGTGCCGTTCTCCGCGTCGCGCTGCCACTGGTCGATGGAGACCCGGGCCTCCTCGGACTCGTAGCCGAGGTCGCGCGCGACGGTGAGCAGGGAGTCGCGGGTGACGCCTTCGAGGATCGAGCCGCTCAGGGTCGGCGTGACGATCTTGTCGCCGTAGACGAAGTACAGGTTCATCCCGCCGAGTTCCTCGACCCACTTGTGCTCGACCGCGTCGAGGTAGCAGACCTGGTCGCAGCCCTGCGCGGCGGCCTCGGCCTGGGCGAGCAGGGAGGCCGCGTAGTTGCCGCCGGTCTTGGCGTCGCCCATGCCGCCGGGGACGGCGCGCACCCGGTCCTCGGAGGCCCAGATGGACACCGGCCGGACGCCGCCGGGGAAGTAGGCGCCGGCCGGGGAGGCGATGACCAGGAAGAGGTACTCGTTGGCCGGCTTGACGCCCAGGCCGACCTCGGTGGCGATCATGAAGGGGCGCAGGTAGAGGGATTCCTCGCCGCCGTGTGCCGGGACCCAGTCCTTGTCCTGCTGGACGAGCAGGTCGCAGGCCTCGATGAAGGTCTCCACCGGCAGCTCGGGCATGGCGAGCCGGCGGGCGGAGCGCTGGAAGCGCTTGGCGTTCTGGTCGGGGCGGAAGGTGGCGACCGAGCCGTCGGGACGCCGGTAGGCCTTCAGGCCCTCGAAGATCTCCTGGGCGTAGTGCAGGACGTTGGTCGCCGGGTCGAGGGGGATCGGCGCGTACGGAACGAGCTGCCCGTCGTGCCAGCCGCGGCCCTCGGTCCACTTGATCGTCACCATGTGGTCGGTGAAGTGGCGGCCGAAGCCGGGGCTGGCGAGGATCGCCTCGCGCTCGGCGGCGGCGAGCGGGTGCGCGGACGGCTTGAGCTCGATCGTGGGCGTCGTCATGAGTGGTAATCCTTCACCGGTTGTAGTGATGGGCCGCGCTCACGCCCGTACGCCGGTGTCCACTGGTAGGACGTCCGAGCACTCCCTCACACCGCGGCTCCGCGTTCGATTATCGCGCGGGGGGCCGGGGCGGAAGGAATCGGGGTGAATGCGGACCCGGGGTCGATGGTGGCACCCGGCGGCAGGCATGGGGAAGCCGCCGGGCGCTGACGCGACCCGGCGGCTTCGAAGTGGTTCGGCAGCGCGGCGGGTCAGCCGGCTACGCGTACGGCGAGGGCGTCGCCGATCTCCGAGGTGGAGCGGGCGGGCTTGCCCTGGCGTTCGGTGAGGTCGGCGGTGACCGCCTCCTCGACGCGGGCGGCCTCCGCGTCGTAGCCGAGGTGGCGCAGCAGCAGGGCGACGGACAGCACGGTGGCCGTGGGGTCGGCCTTGCCCTGGCCCGCGATGTCCGGCGCGGAACCGTGGACCGGCTCGAACATCGAGGGGAAGTCGCGGGAGGGGTTGATGTTGCCGCTCGCCGCGACGCCGATGCCGCCGGAGACGGCCGCGGCGAGGTCGGTGATGATGTCGCCGAAGAGGTTGTCGGTGACGATCACGTCGAAGCGGGCCGGGTCGGTGACCAGGTAGATGGTCGCGGCGTCCACGTGGATGTAGTCCGTGGTGACCTCGGGGTACTCCGCGGCCACCTTGTGGAAGACGTTCGTCCACAGGTGCCCGGCGAAGGTCAGCACGTTGTTCTTGTGGACCAGCGTGAGCTTCTTGCGCGGGCGGGCCTGGGCGCGGGCGAAGGCGTCCCGCACGACGCGCTCCACGCCGTAAGCCGTGTTGACCGACACCTCGGTGGCGACCTCGTGCTCGGTGCCCTTGCGGATGGTGCCGCCGTTGCCGGTGTACGGACCCTCGGTGCCCTCGCGGACGACCACGAAGTCGATCCGCGGTTCGCCGGCCAGCGGGGTGGCGACACCCGGCAGGAGCTTCGACGGACGCAGGTTGACGTGGTGGTCGAAGGCGAAGCGCAGCTTCAGCAGGAAGCCGCGCTCCAGGACGCCGGAGGGGACGCTCGGGTCGCCGATCGCACCCAGCAGGATGACGTCGTGCTTCTTCAGCGCGTCGAGGTCGGCGTCGGTGAGGGTCTCACCGGTGGCGTGGTACCGCTTGGCACCGAAGTCGTACTCCTTGGTCTCCAGCTTCACGTCCTCCGGGAGGACGGCGGAGAGGACCTTGAGGCCTTCGGCCACGACTTCCTGCCCGATGCCGTCACCGGGGATCACTGCGAGATCGATGCTGCGAGACATGGCGGCACCCTACTCCTCGTCCCATGGAATGACACACGTTGTCCGGCATGCGGACGCCGCGCGTTGTTCCGTCGCCCGGCGTTCACCCGCACGTGCGGCCGGTGTTGGCCTGCGCTGGGCATAGTTCCTCCCATGGACGTCCCCGACTTCGGCATTCCGCCGCGGCTCGCCGCCCGGATGAGCATGGCCGAGCAGTACGCGTACCTGCGCGAACGGCTCGTGAGCCGCCGCGTGCTGGTGACGGCGGGCGCGCTGGCCGGCGGCGGCCTGGTCGCCGGCTGCACGAGCAGGTCGGCGAGCCCGGCGCCGGCCACCTCCGCGACCCGCGGCTCGGCGGTCGTGCCGTTCGGCCGCCATCTCGCCTTCGGCACCGACCCGCGGACCCGGATGCGGATCTCCTGGCAGGTGCCGTCCGCGGTGCGCGGACCGTTCGTCCGGATCGGGACGCGCCCCGACGACCTCGGCCGGCGCGTCGCCGCCGAGGTCCGGCACCTGCGCACGCCCGGAGTGCAGGGCGTGCGCCCGGTGGTCGAGCAGTACTACGTCCACGCGGCCCTGGACGGCCTCGCCCCGGGCACGACGTACTACTACGGCGTCGGCCACGACGGCTGGGACCCGGCCGCCCCCGAGCACCGCTCCACGATCACGTCCTTCCGCACCGCGCCCGCGCGGCCGGAGCGGTTCGTGTTCACCGCCTTCGGCGACCAGGGCGTCAGCCGGGCCGGGAAGTCGGCCGACGACGCGCTGCTGAAGCAGGACCCGGCGTTCCACCTGCACGCCGGGGACATCTGCTACGCGGACGGCAACGGGACCGGCCGCACCTCGGACGGTTACGACGCCCGTGAGTGGGACCGGTTCCTGCGGCAGAACGACCCCGTGGCCGGCTCGGTCCCGTGGATGGTGACGACCGGCAACCACGACATGGAGGCCTGGTACTCCCCCGACGGCTACGGCGGCCAGTACGCCCGCTTCGCCCTGCCCGACAACGGCTTCGACCCGCACGGGGCGCCCGGCGTGTACTCCTTCACCTACGGCAACGTCGGCTTCGTCGCGCTGGACGCCAACGACGTGTCGTACGAGATCCCCGCCAACCTCGGCTACAGCGGCGGCCGGCAGACGGCGTGGCTGGAGCGGACGCTGAAGGAGCTGCGGGCCGGTGCGGGCGTCGACTTCGTGGTCGTCTTCTTCCACCACTGCGCGTACTCGACGTCCTCGCACGCCTCCGACGGCGGGATCCGGGCCGCCTGGCTGCCGCTGTTCGCGAAGTACCAGGTGGACCTGGTGATCAACGGGCACAACCACGTCTACGAGCGCACGGACGCGGTGCGAAACGGCGAGGTCGGCCGCGAGGTCCCGGTCGGCGGCGCGACCGACCCGGCGCGGGACGGGATCGTGTACGTCACGGCGGGCGGAGGCGGACGGAACCTGTACTCGTTCCCCTCCGGCGTCGAGGACAGCTACGAGGGGCACCTCACCCGGCACGGCCCGGTGAGCAGCTTCCACTGGGCCGAGGGGCAGCACAGCGTGGCGGAGACGGCGGAGTGGTCGCGGGTGCGGTACACCGGCTTCTCCTTCCTCAAGGTCGAGGCGGAGACGGGCACCGCTCCGAGGCTCAAGGTGTCGGCGCTGGCGCACAGCGGTGCGCGGATCGACCACTTCGAGATACGGCGGGGCGGCTGACCCGGGGGTACGGCGCGGCGGTCCCGGCCGCGCCGCACCCCGTGCGGGCGCGGCTCCCGCTCAAGAGGCGGTGCGGGTGGGCTCAGTGGCCGGTCTCGCCGCCGTTGTCACGGCGGTCGAGGGCGCGCTGGAGGGCGGCGGCGGCGTTCTTGCGCTCGGACTCGCTGGTCCGGGACACGTGGCGGACGCGGCGGCGGACGGTCGTCTCGGCCATGGGGATCGACTCCTTCGGCAATCATCTGGAGTACGGCAATGGGGGGTTGCGAGACGCCGGAAGGGGCGGGGAGCGGTGCCGCAGGGGTTGCCTGCACGGGGCCCGGCTCACGACCGCCATTCGCTTGATCGAGCGAGACGTTCGGCTCCTACAAAAGTAAGGGAGCGGCCCGCTCCTGTCTGCACAATTACTCGGACTTCCTACTATCTGAGACGGCGGACCGCGTCACACGGCGCTGAACTGGGCTTTCGCCAGGCGCCGCGGGTGTGACGGATGTGGCGGACGGCCTAGAGGACGTCGCCGTCGCGCCAGTCGAAGACCAGCTCGTGGGCGGGGTCGAGGACGCCGGCGAGACCGGGCCGTACGAAGAGGCAGCCCTCCTCCTCCGCGAGGCGCACGATCCCCCGGTCCGGCGAGAGGGCGCTTATCCTGCCGGGCCAGCACTGCCAGCCGCGGGCGGCGTAGAGCAGCGCGCCGTCGTCGCTGGCGCCGAGCGCCCCGAGGTCGTAGGCACGCTCGACGTACCGCTCCAGGGCCGCCATCACCTGCCCGCCGAGGCCGCGGCGGCGGACGTCGGCCCGCACCGCGACGGCCTCGACGTAGCCCACCCGCAGCCAGGCGCCGCGGTACCGGGCCCGGCGCATGACCACCGAGCCGTGCGCGGCGAGCCCGGCCTCGTCGCGCACGAGGGCGTGCACGCCGCCGAGGCCGTGCTCCCAGTCGGCGTCGGTCAGGTCGTCGCCGAACGCGCCGTGCAGCAGGGCGTGCACGGCGTCGAGGTCGGCGGGGTCCAGGTCTGCGGTGTGCGCGAGACGGAGAGACATGAGCCCAGTATCGGCACGGGGCGGCGGGCGGGAGGCGGACTCATGGGAACGGGCCGGGAAGCCTGCTCGTGGGTCAGGCTTCCCGGCCCGTCGTTCGGGCGGGCCGAAGGTCAGCCCATGTGCGGGTAGGAGTAGTCGGTCGGGGCGACCAGGGTCTCCTTGATCGCGCGGGTCAGCGTCCAGCGCAGCAGGTTCTGCGGGGCGCCGGCCTTGTCGTTGGTGCCGGAGGCCCGGCCGCCGCCGAAGGGCTGCTGGCCGACGACGGCGCCGGTCGACTTGTCGTTGATGTAGAAGTTGCCCGCCGCGTAGCGCAGCTTCTCCATCGTGTACGCGGCCGCCGCGCGGTCGCCCGCGACGACCGAGCCGGTGAGCGCGTACTCGGACACCGACTCCATCTGGGTCAGCATCTCGTCGTAGCTGTCGTCCTCGTAGACGTGCACGGCGAGGAACGGGCCGAAGTACTCGGTGCGGAAGACCTCGTTCTCCGGGTCGGAGCACTCGACGACGGTCGGGCGCACGAAGTAGCCGACCGAGTCGTCGTAGGAGCCGCCCGCGACGATCGTGCAGGTCGGGTCCTCCTTGGCACGGTCGATCGCGGCCTTGTTCTTGGCGAACGCGCGCTCGTCGATCACGGCGCCCATGAAGTTCGACAGGTCGGTGACGTCACCCATCGTCAGGTACTCGACCTCGGCGGCGAACTCCTCCTTGAAGCCGGAGTTCCAGATGGACGCCGGGATGTAGGCGCGGGAGGTCGCCGAGCACTTCTGGCCCTGGTACTCGAAGGCGCCGCGGGTCAGCGCGGTCTTGAGCACCGCGCGGTCGGCCGACGGGTGGGCGACCACGAAGTCCTTGCCGCCGGTCTCGCCGACCAGACGCGGGTAGGTGCGGTAGTTCTCGATGTTGTTGCCGACCGTCTTCCACAGGTGCTGGAAGGTCTTGGTGGAGCCGGTGAAGTGGATGCCGGCGAGGTCGCGGTGGACGAGGGCGACCTCGGAGACCTCGATGCCGTCGCCGGTGACGAGGTTGATGACGCCCTTGGGCAGCCCGGCCTCCTCCAGCAGCTGCATCAGCAGGACGGCCGCGTGGGTCTGGGTGGGCGAGGGCTTCCAGACGACCACGTTGCCCATCAGCGCCGGCGCGGTCGGCAGGTTGGCCGCGATCGCCGAGAAGTTGAACGGCGTGATCGCGTAGACGAAGCCCTCCAGCGGGCGGTGGTCCATGCGGTTCCAGACGCCCGGGGAGTTGGCCGGCGGCTGCTCGGCGAGGATCTGGCGGGCGTAGTGGACGTTGAACCGCCAGAAGTCGACCAGCTCGCAGGGGCTGTCGATCTCGGCCTGCTGGGCCGTCTTGGACTGGCCGAGCATCGTGGAGGCGGCGATGGTCTCGCGCCAGGGGCCGGAGAGCAGTTCGGCGGCGCGCAGGATGATCGCGGCGCGGTCGTCGAAGGACATCGCGCGCCAGGCCGGGGCGGCGGCGAGGGCCGCGTCGACGGCGTCCTGCGCGTCCTGCCGGGTGGCGTGCCGGCCGGTGCCGATGACGGCCTTGTGGTTGTGCGGCTGGACGACCTGGAACTGCTCGCCGCCGCCGAGCCGCTTCTCGCCGCCGATGGTCATCGGCAGCTCGATCGGGTTCTCGGCCAGCTCCTTGAGCTTCGCCTCCAGGCGGGCGCGCTCGGGAGAGCCGGGGGCGTAGCCGTGCACCGGCTCGTTGACGGGGGTGGGGACCTGGGTCACAGCGTCCATGAGATCCGTGGCTCCTTGTACGTGAGCGGGTGTGGCGGGCGGCGGGTGGGAGAGAGACGAGGTGGCGGGCCGGGGGGCCGTCAGCCCTTGCTGAGCATGGAGCGGAGGAAGAAGCGCAGGTTGGCCGGCTTCTCCGCGAGCCGGCGCATGAAGTAGCCGTACCAGTCGGTGCCGTAGGCGGTGTAGACCCGCATCCGGTGGCCCTCCGCGGCCAGCCGCAGGTGCTCGTCGCCGCGGATGCCGTAGAGCATCTGGAACTCGTACTCGTCCGGCTTGCGCCCGGCGCGCCTGGCGAGCTCCTGGGCTATGGAGATCAGGCGGGGGTCGTGGGAGCCGACCATCGGGTACCCCTCGCCCTCCATGAGAGTCCCGAGGATGCGCACGTACGCCTTGTCGATCTCGTGCTTCTGCTGGTAGGCGACCTCGGCGGGCTCCTTGTAGGCACCCTTGACCAGCCGGACCCGGCTGCCGGCCGCGGCGAGGCGGCGGGCGTCGGCCTCGGTGCGGAACAGGTAGGCCTGGATGACGCAGCCGGTCTGCGGGAAGTCCTTCCGCAGCTCCTCGTGGATGGCGAACATCGAGTCGAGGGTGGTGTGGTCCTCGGCGTCGAGGGTGACGGTCGTGCCGATGGCGGCGGCGGCCTCGACGACCGGGCGGACGTTGGCGAGGGCCAGCTCGTGGCCGCCCTGGAACGCGGGGGCGGGCCCACGGGGCCCTTCGAGCGGGGTGGTGGTGGGCGACGGGAGGGCCTGGCCGAACATGGAGAGCTTCACCGACATCTCGACGCGCTCGCCGAGACCGAGGTCCCGCAGCCGGTCGATCAGCGCCAGGTAGGCGTCCCGGGCGGCGGTGGCCTGCTCCGGGGTGGTGATGTCCTCGCCGACGACGTCCATCGTCAGCTCCAGGCCGCGGCCGGTGAGCTGCTCGATGATCGGGACGATGTCGTCGACCGACTCACCGGGGATGAAGCGGTCGACGACCTGCTTCGTCACCGGCGCGGCCGAGATCAGACGTCGCATCCGGTCGCTGCGCGACGCGGCGAGAATCACGGGACCCAGCACGGGGCACCTCCACAACACATGCCAGAACGGCCGCGATCCGACGGGGTGGACACGGCACGGAGAACCACCGTGAAAGGTAGGGATCTCTGCGATCGTGAGCCATCGACAGCTGTCACGCATCCGTGCCGCAGATCTCAGACAGTTGTATGAAGGTACTCGGGAATTGCGGGAGAATGCCCGGGTGACGTCGGAATTCAAGGGTGACTACCAGGAGCCGGTCGACGAGATCTCCGAGCTGCTGGGCGTCCCGGCGACCCTGGAGAACCGCGACTTCGAGCTGCTCGCCTTCGGGGCGTACGACAGCGAGGGCGACCTCGATCCGTCGGCGCTGGACCCGGTCAGGACCCGTTCGATCCTGACCCGGCGCTCCACGGCGGCGGTCCGCGCCTGGTTCGAGGGCTTCGGCATCACCCGGGCGACCGGACCGGTCCGCATCCCGCCGACACCGGAGGCCGGCGTGTACCGGGGAAGGATCTGCCTGCCGGTACGCCATCGGGGTGTGGTGCTCGGCTACGTATGGCTGCTGGACGACGATCCGGGCCCGACGGACGCCCAGCTGGCGGCCGCCATGGAGGTGGCCGGACGGATCGGCGCGCTGCTCGCCGACGAGGCGCAGGCGGGCGCGGGCCTGGGCCGGGAGCTGCGGGCGGTGCTGGTCGCGGAGCACGGCTGGCAGCGGGACATGGCGGTGGCCGAGTTGCGTACCGCGCTCGGCGCCCGCGCGGACGGCCCGCACACGATGGTCTGCGTCGCCCCGTGGCCCTCCGCCGACCCGGACGACGCCCCGTCGCCGCGCACGGTCCCGCACGCCACCGCGCTGTGCACGCTGCCGTGGGGCGCGACCGGCCACAGCCTCGCCGTCCTGGTCAGGCTGCGCAGCACCGACACGGCCACCCCCGCCCTGACGGCCGCCGCGCGCCTGCTCAAGGAGGCCGCGGAGGCCCGGCCGGCCGCGGCGCGCGGGGCCGGGGCGCGCACGGCGGCCGCCGTCGCCGCGGGGTTCGCCGGCGCCGCGGTCCAGGGCCTCGCCGCCGGGGTGGGCGAGGCCCGTACCGGCCTCGCCGAGCTGGCCACGGTCTGGCAGGAGGCGGCCGCCGCGACCCGCGCGGCGCTGGCCGAACCCCGGTTCGGGCCGGTCGCCGAGTGGGCGCACGTGGGCCCGTACCGGCTGCTGACGGCGCTGCCGCCGGAGGCCTCGCACGACCCGGCGGTGGCCGTCCTGCTCTCCCCGGCCCACCGCGAACTCGCCCGCACCGCCGAGGCGTATCTGGACTGCGCGGGCCAGGCGGGCCGCACGGCCGGGGCCCTCGGCATCCACCGGCAGACCCTGTACTACCGCCTGTCCCGGGTGGAGCAGCTCACCGGCCTCGACCTGGACGACGGCGAGGACCGGCTGCTGCTGCACATGGCGCTGAAGCGGGCACGGCTGTAGCCGCCCCGACCGCCGCCCGAGCGGCGGTCGGCATGGGCTCCGCCTGCCGGTACGCCCGGCTGTCAACAGGGGGGGCGACATGGGTGATTTCACGCGCTCGCGGATTACCTGCGCACCGCGGGCCCGGTGCCGCGGGACGGGGAGCTGTTCGCCGAGACGTACGGTGCGAAAGGCGTCGCCGGTGAGGGGTTCGCAACTCCCGGCGGGGCTGTGCGGCACCGCCCTGAGGGACCCGGTCTTCAGCTACCGGACCGTGAACGGCGTCGGCGTCACCGTCGAGCGTTCGCCGCTGTCCGGCGACTTTCTGCGCTTCCCGGCCCGCGCGGTGATCACCTACCCCGTCGGCTGACGGCCGCTCAGCTCTCGGTCGCGGCCTCGACGATCTGACGGCGATCGCCGGGGCGGTGCCGCTGGTGCCGGCGGCGGTGGGGGGCCAGGGTGACGTTGCGGAAGCTCGGCGGCCGGGCGTGCCGGCCGAACGCACGCACGCCGGACGGGCTGGTTTCCCAGCCCGTCCGGCGTGCGCGGACGAGGCCGTTCCGGCCGAAAGCGGGGGCCCGGGGGCGGCAGCCCCCGGACGGCGGCTCAGACCAGGTTCACCGAACGCGCCGAGGTCGCGCCGATCTCCGCCTCCACCTCGGCCAGCACACCGGAGGTGACCGTGTCGTCGACGGTCAGCACGGCCAGCGCCTCGCCGCCCGCGATCGACCGCGCGACCTGCATGCCGGCGATGTTGATGCCCGCCTCGCCGAGGATGCGGCCGACGGTGCCGACGACGCCCGGACGGTCCTCGTAGCGCAGCACCAGCAGGTGGTCGGCGATGGCGAGGTCGACGTCGAAGTCACCGACCGCGACGATCTTCTGGAGGTTCTTCGGGCCGGCCAGCGTGCCGGAGACCGAGACCTCCTCGCCGCTGCCGAGGGTGCCGCGCACCGTGACGACGTTGCGGTGGTCGGCCGACTCCGAGCTGGTGGTCAGGCGCACCTCGACACCGCGCTCCTGCGCGAACAGCGGGGCGTTGACGTAGGAGACGGTCTCGGCGACGACGTCCTCGAAGACACCCTTGAGCGCGGACAGCTCCAGCACCTTCACGTCGTGCTGGGTGATCTCGCCGTAGACCTCGACGTCCAGGCGGACGGCGACCTCGCCGGCGAGCGCGGTGAAGATCCGGCCGAGCCGCTCGGCCAGCGGCAGACCGGGCTTGACGTCCTCGGCGATGACCCCGCCCTGCACGTTCACCGCGTCCGGGACCAGCTCGCCCGCGAGCGCGAGGCGGACCGACCTGGCGACCGCGATGCCGGCCTTCTCCTGGGCCTCGTCGGTGGAGGCGCCGAGGTGCGGGGTGCAGACGACCTGGTCCAGCTCGAAGAGCGGGGAGTCGGTGCACGGCTCCTTCGTGTACACGTCGAGGCCGGCGCCGGCGACCCGGCCCTCCTTGAGCGCCGCGTACAGCGCCACCTCGTCGACGATGCCGCCGCGCGCCGCGTTCACGATCCGCACCGACGGCTTGACCTTGCGCAGCGCCTCGTCGCCGATCAGACCGACCGTCTCCGGGGTCTTCGGCAGATGGACGGTGATGAAGTCGGAGACCTCCAGCAGCTCGTCCAGCGACAGCACCTTGACGCCCATCTGCGCGGCCCGCGCGGGCTGGACGTAGGGGTCGTACGCCACGACCTTCATGCCGAAGGCGGACATCCGCTGGGCGACCAGGGCGCCGATGCGGCCGAGGCCGACGACACCGAGGGTCTTCTCGGCGAGCTCCACGCCGGTGTACTTGCTCCGCTTCCACTCGCCGTTCTTCAGCGCCGAGTTGGCCTGCGAGATGTTGCGGGCGGTGGAGATCAGCAGACCGCAGGCCAGCTCGGCGGCGGTCACGATGTTGGAGGTCGGCGCGTTGACGACCATCACGCCGGCCTTGGTGGCGGCGGAGACGTCCACGTTGTCCAGGCCGACGCCGGCTCGTGCGACGACCCTCAGCTTCTTCGCGGCGGCGATCGCCTCGGCGTCGACCTTGGTGGCGGAGCGGATCAGGATCGCGTCCACGTCGGCGATGGCCGGGAGCAGCTCGGCTCGGTCTGCTCCGTTCGTGTGCCGGATCTCGAAGTCCGGGCCCAGCGCGTCGACGGTGGCGGGCGACAGCTCTTCAGCGATGAGTACGACAGGTTTCGAGCTCACGTGAGTCCTCACATGTCCAATGCGGACGGCCGTCCCGACGGCCGCTGGCGGTGGAGGGGGCTACCGCGGAGACGCACGACGCTGTGGGCCTGACGCGTATGTAGTACGGCAGTGTAGTGGCGTGGTGCCGGTCGTCCTGCGCCTTGGCGGAAGCATCACCCGTCCGAGATTCGACGAGCTGGACAACGGGGCCGGAGCGTCCCGCTCCGGCCCCGTCACCTGCGGCTCACGCCTCTTCGTCGACCCAGGACATCAGCTTGCGCAGCTGCTTGCCGGTGGTCTCCAGCAGGTGCTCGGAGTCCTGCTTCTTGTACTCGTTGTACTTCTTCAGACCGCCGTGGTACTCGTCCATCCAGTTGCGGGCGAAGGTGCCGTCCTGGATCTCCGCGAGGACCTTCTTCATCTCGGCCTTGGTGGCGTCGGTGATGATCCGCGGGCCGGTGACGTAGTCGCCCCACTCGGCGGTCTCGGAGACCGACCAGCGCATCTTCTCCAGGCCGCCCTCGTACATCAGGTCGACGATGAGCTTCAGCTCGTGCAGGCACTCGAAGTAGGCGATCTCCGGCTGGTAGCCGGCCTCGACCAGGGTCTCGAAACCGGCCTTCACCAGGGCGGAGGTGCCACCGCACAGGACGGCCTGCTCGCCGAACAGGTCGGTCTCGGTCTCCTCGGTGAAGGTCGTCTTGATGACGCCGGCGCGGGTGCCGCCGATGCCCTTCGCGTACGAAAGGGCCAGCGCGAAGCCATTGCCCGTGGCGTCCTGCTCGACGGCCACGATGCAGGGCACGCCGCGGCCCTCCTCGTACTGACGGCGCACCAGGTGGCCCGGGCCCTTCGGGGCGACCATGCAGACGTCGACGCCGGCCGGGGGCTTGATGAAGCCGTAGCGGATGTTCAGGCCGTGGCCGAAGAACAGCGCGTCGCCGTCCTTCAGGTTCGGGGCGATGGACTCCTCGTAGACCTGGGCCTGGATCGGGTCCGGGACCAGGATCATGATGACGTCGGCCTCGGCGGCGGCCTCGGACGGGGTCACCACGCGCAGGCCCTGCTCCTCGGCCTTCGCCTTGGACTTGGAGCCCTCGTGCAGACCGACACGCACGTCGACACCGGAGTCGCGCAGCGACAGGGCGTGGGCGTGGCCCTGGCTGCCGTAGCCGATGACCGCGACCTTGCGGCCCTGGATGATGGACAGGTCGGCGTCGGCGTCGTAGAACAGCTCGGCCACTTTGGGTTCTCTCCTTGGTGTGCGGATGGTGCGTCCCACCGTATGACGGCGGGTGGAAGGGAAGGTGCGGGGTCTCGGCATACGGGCGGCCGGCGGCCGGCCGCCCGTGTCCAGCCTTACGCGGATCGGTCCAGTGCGCGCAGCGACCGGTCGGTGATCGAGCGGGCCCCGCGGCCGATCGCGATGGTGCCGGACTGCACCAGCTCCTTGATGCCGAACGGCTCCAGCATCTTGAGCATGGCGGTCAGCTTCTCGCTGCTGCCGGTGGCCTCGACGGTGACGGCCTCCGGGGAGACGTCGACGGTCTTGGCGCGGAACAGCTGGACGATCTCCACGATCTGGGAGCGCGTCTCGTTGTCGGCGCGCACCTTCACCAGAACGAGTTCCCGCTGAACGGCGGCACCCGGTTCCAGCTCGACGATCTTGAGGACCTCGACGAGCTTGTTGAGCTGCTTGGTCACCTGCTCCAGCGGCAGGGCCTCGACACTCACCACGATCGTGATGCGGGAGATGTCGGGGTGCTCGGTGACGCCGACCGCCAGCGAGTCGATGTTGAAGCCCCGCCGGGAGAACAGCGCGGCGATGCGGGCGAGGATGCCCGGCTTGTTCTCCACCAGAACGGAGAGCGTGTGCTTGGACATGGTCTTTATACGTCTCTCTCGCTCAGTCGTCTTCGTTGTCGCCGAAGTCGGGGCGGACGTCCCGGGCGGCCAGGATCTCGTCGTTGGAGGTGCCGGCGGCGACCATCGGCCACACCATCGCGTCCTCGTGGACCACGAAGTCCACGACGACCGGCCGGTCGTTGACGGAGTTGGCCTCTTCGATGACCTTGTCGAGGTCGTCCGGGGACTCGCAGCGGATGGCGTAGCAGCCCATGGCCTCCGACAGCTTCACGAAGTCGGGGACGCGGGTGCCGCGGGCGTCCGGGTTGACGTCGTCGGGACCCGAGTGCAGCACGGTGTTGGAGTACCGCTGGTTGTAGAAGAGGGTCTGCCACTGGCGGACCATCCCGAGCGCGCCGTTGTTGATGATGGCGACCTTGATCGGGATGTTGTTCAGGGCGCAGGTGGTCAGTTCCTGGTTGGTCATCTGGAAGCAGCCGTCGCCGTCGATCGCCCAGACGGTCTGTCCGGGCTGCCCGGCCTTGGCGCCCATGGCGGCCGGGACGGCGTAGCCCATGGTTCCCGCGCCGCCGGAGTTCAGCCAGGTGGCGGGCCTCTCGTACTGCACGTAGTGCGCGGCCCACATCTGGTGCTGGCCGACACCCGCCGCGAAGATCGTGCCTTCCGGGGCGAGCTGTCCGACCCGCTCGATGACCTGCTGCGGGGAGAGCGAGCCGTTGTCGGGCAGGTCGTAGCCGAGCGGGTAGGTCTCGCGCCAGCGGTTGAGGTCCTTCCACCAGGCCGCGTACCGCGACGTGGCGGCCTCGCCCGGCTGGCCCTCGCCGTGCTCCTTCTGCACCGCCTGGATCAGGTCGGCGATGACCTCGCGGGCGTCACCGACGATCGGCACGTCGGCGGCGCGGTTCTTGCCGATCTCCGCGGGGTCGATGTCGGCGTGGACGATCTTCGCGTACGGGGCGAAGCTGTCCAGCCTGCCGGTGACGCGGTCGTCGAAGCGGGCTCCGAGGGCGACGATCAGGTCGGCCTTCTGCAGCGCGGTGACGGCGGTGACCGCACCGTGCATGCCCGGCATTCCCACGTGCAGCGGGTGGCTGTCGGGGAACGCGCCGAGCGCCATCAGGGTGGTGGTGACGGGCGCTCCGGTGAGTTCGGCGAGGACCTTCAGCTCGGCGGTGGCGCCGGCCTTGATGACGCCGCCGCCGACGTAGAGGACGGGCCGCTTCGCGGAGGTGATCAGCTTGGCGGCCTCGCGGATCTGCTTGGCGTGCGGCTTGGTCACCGGACGGTAGCCCGGCAGGTCCATGACCGGCGGCCAGGAGAACGTGGTCTTCGCCTGGAGGGCGTCCTTGGCGATGTCCACCAGCACCGGGCCGGGCCGGCCGGTGGAGGCGATGTGGAACGCCTGGGCGATGGTCCGCGGGATGTCCTCGGCCTTGGTGACCAGGAAGTTGTGCTTCGTGATCGGCATGGTGATGCCGACGATGTCCGCCTCCTGGAAGGCGTCCGTGCCGATCGAGGACGACGCGACCTGCCCGGTGATCGCCACGAGCGGCACCGAGTCCATGTGGGCGTCCGCGATCGGGGTGACCAGGTTCGTCGCACCCGGGCCGCTCGTCGCCATGCAGACGCCGACCTTCCCGGTGGCCTGCGCGTAGCCGGTGGCCGCGTGACCGGCGCCCTGCTCGTGCCGGCACAGGACGTGGCGCACCCGGGTGGAGTCCATCAGCGGGTCGTAGGCCGGCAGGATCGCGCCGCCGGGGATGCCGAATACCGTGTCAGCGCCGACCTCCTCAAGCGAGCGGATGAGGGACTTGGCACCCGAGACGTGCTCGACGGTGGGGGCCTGCTGTCCTCCGGAACGGGGCCGCGGCTGCGGATGGTGGGCCGCGGCGCTCTGCTCGGTCATCGGCATTCTCTTCTCGATGCTGAGGGTTTCTGCGAGTTTCGTACGGATTTCTGCCGCCGTACGTGTGGTGCTGGTGCAACAAAAAACCCCTCGTGCCGTAAGGCAAGCGAGGGGAGCGCGCCGGTGTGGTCGCTGGGGATTCCGGATCCTTCTCCGGCGAGTCCCAGCTCAGCCGACGCGCTGTCCAAGTACGAGAATTCGGGTGCGCATGGAACTGACCCTCCCTCTGACGCGCACCACGTGTCAAGTGGGTGGGACGGGAGTCTCACTATGTGAGCGAAGGGCACTGCCGCCTCCGAACACGGCGGTCACCCCACCGGCGACCGCGGGCACACCACTGGTGTACACCCCCGCGCTCCTGTCCATGGTCCGTTCGCCGCCGCCCGCGCCCGCGAAGGCAGGCTCGGCGGCCGTGTGCGGCAGCGGATAGTGGCCGGAACCCAGCGCCCGGCGCAGCCGGTACTCGTCCAGCGGTCCGGCGAAGGCCATGCCCGTCCCGTGCGTGCACCCCATCGCCCGCAACGCGCTGACCTGCTCGGGCAGGTCCACGCCCTCGGCCACCGACTGGAGCCCGAGATCACCGGCGATCCGCAGCAGCCCGCTGGTGATCTTGTGCAGCCGCGGCGACTCGACGACCCCCTCGACCAGACTGCGGTCGAGTTTGAGCAGGTCGACGGGGAGCTTGCGCAACGCGGTGATCGCCGCGTAGCCGCTGCCGAAGCCGTCCAGCGCGATCCGGACGCCGTGCCGGCTGAGCACGGTCAGCCGCCGCTCCAGATCGTCCAGCGGTACCCGCGGATCGGTGTCGGACAGCTCCAGGATCAGCGCTCCGGAGGGCAGCCCGTACCGGGTCAGCAGGGCCTCCACGGAACCCAGCGGCGAGGACCGGTCGAGCAGCCGCCGGGCGGAGGTCCGGACGGCGACCGGGACCACGAGGCCGTTGGCCGCCCGCTCGGCGGCCTGCTCGACCGCCTCCTGGAGGATCCAGCGGTCCAGCTCCGAGGTCTTGTCGCTGTCCTCGGCGACCCGCAGGAACTCGGCGGGCGTGAACAGCACGCCCTGGGAGGAGCGCCAGCGGGCCTGGGCCGAGACCGAGTCGATCCGGCCGGTCTCCAGGCAGACCACGGGCTGGTGCAGCAGCGCGAACTCGCCGTCGTGCAGCGCGGCCCGCAGCCGGGTGGCCAGCTCCGCCTTGCGTACGACGTCCTGCTGCATCTGCGGCCTGTACAGCTCGACGCGGCCCTTGCCCGCCGACTTGGCGCGGTACATCGCCAGGTCGGCGTTGCGCAGCAGCTCTCCGGCGCCGAGGCCCGGTTCGGCGAAGGCGACACCGATGGACGCGTTGACACGGACATCGTTGCCGTCAATGAGGTACGGCTGCGAGAGGGTCACCCTGAGGCGGTCGGCGAGCTCCAGGATGTGCCGCTCCCGGGCACTGCGGTCACGGGTGCCGTCCCCGACGATCAGCGCCGCGAACTCGTCGCCGCCCAGCCGGGAGGCGGTGTCGCCGTGGCGGACCGCGTCCTGGAGCCGTCGCGCGGCCTGGACGAGCAGTTCGTCGCCGGCCTGGTGACCGATCGTGTCGTTGACCGCCTTGAACCCGTCCAGGTCGATGAAGAGCACCGCCGTGTTCCGCAGGGCGGTGCCCCGGTCGGAGGAACGGCGGCCGGACAGGGCCTGCTGCACCCGCCGGGTGAACAGGGCCCGGTTGGGCAGGTCGGTGAGCGGGTCGTGCTCGGCGTTGTGCTGGAGCTGCGCCTGCAGCCGGACCCGTTCGGTGACGTCACGGCTGTTGAAGATGAGGCCGCCGTGGTGCCGGTTGACGGTGGACTCGACGTTGAGCCAGCCGCCGTCTCCGGACCGGAAACGGCACTCGATACGGGTGGTGGACTCCTCGTGGGGCCCGGTGGCCAGGAACCGGCGGACCTCGTGGACCACGCAGCCCAGGTCCTCCGGGTGGATGAGGTTGCCCAGTTCGGAGCCGACCAGTTCGTCGGCGGGGCGTCCGTAGACCCCGGCGGCGGCCGGGGAGACGTACCGGAGGATGCCGTTGGGCGCGGCGATCATGATGACGTCGCTGGAGCCCTGCACCAGGGACCGGAAGTGGTTCTCCTGATGGGCCAGTTCCTGGGTGAGGGTGATGTTGTCGAGCAGCATGATGCCCTGGCGCACGACGAGCGCGAGCACCACGCAGCCGGCGGTGATCAGGACGACGTGGTCCGGGCTGCGGCCGTTGAGCACGTTGTAGAGGATGCCCAGCGTGCACACGGCGGCGGCCAGGTAGGGCGTGAGCGCGGCCAGCGAGCCGGTCAGCGGGCGGCCCGACGAGTACCGGCCGTGCTCGCCGCCCGGCGCGGCGGCCGGCCGGGGGGCCGGGGTCCGCGCGCCGGGCACGTGTTCGTGGACCACGCGCGCGTGCGCCTCGGGCTCCGGCGCCGGCCTGGGCGGGGCCCAGGGGGCGTACGCCAGCAACAGCGAGCCGGCGAACCAGCCCGCGTCCAGCAGCTGGCCGGAGCGGTAACTGCTGTGCAGCAGCGGTGAGGTGAACAGGGCGTCGCACATCACGGTCAGGGCGAGCGCGCCGATCGCGGTGTTCACCGCGGTGCGGTTGCCCGGCGAGCGCCGGAAGTGCAGCGCGAGCACCATGCTGACCAGGGCGATGTCCAGCAGCGGGTAGGCCAGCGAGAGCGCGGTGTGCGCGACGCTGGGCCCGTCGAGCCGGGCGGCCTGGGCGAGCGCGAGGCTCCACGACAGGGTGAGCAGGGAGCCGCCGATCAGCCAGGCGTCCAGTGCCAGACAGATCCACCCGGCCTTGCTCATCGGCCGCTTGGCCAGCACCAGCAGACCGACGATGGCGGGCGGCGCGAAGCACAGGAAGAACAGGTCGGCGTAACTGGGGCTGGGCACCGGCCGCTGGAGCACGACCTCGTACCAGCCCCAGACCGCGTTGCCGAGGGCCGCCATCGCCGAGGAGAGGGCGAACAGCAGCCAGGCGGGTCGAAAGCGGACCCGCGGGGAGCGGGCGTAGAAGAAGCACGACACGGCGGCGGTGCCGGCGGCCGCGGTCAGACCGAAGTCGCCCATGAACAGGGCGATCTGGTTCGAGCCCCAGTCGAACGCGGAACCGACGGCGTATCCCGCGCAGATCAGGGCCAGGACGAGTTGGCGGACCACGCCGGTCCCGCTGCCGGTGACCGGCGGGCGGGAACGCGGCTTCTGAGCCGGAGGCTGTGCCCGCAGCGCTCCGGGGAGAGTGGTCGGCACGGGCGTCGGGGCCGTCACCGGACCCTCCCGGTCCGTGTCGAGCCCGGGTCCCTCGGGCCCCGGTGCGCCGGGTGGGCATTCCTCCGGCGTGCGCTGTGCCTTCGGTGGTGGTGATGGCAGGTGTGGTGGCCGCGTCTGCGCGCAGCTGTGCGCCAGGGTCGCCGCCGGCGGCTCCGCCGCGTCGGATCGTTCGTCCATAGGCCGTGCATCGCCCGTCGCCCCCCTCACGAATCTGAAATGTCCATCCCCGGCGCCGAACGGTGCGCGGCGCAGCCCCTGTCGGGACGATACACCAGTCTCGTCACTCAGGGACATAGCTTCTCTACGCTCCGTGACGACCAGCGACTATGCGGGCACGCACCGCGCCCGGAAGGTCGCGTACCGTACTGGAAGCGGATTACACGCGTCTTGCTGCGATTGTCAGTTGTCGGCGGATCCCGTCGTGAGGATCACGTTGCGCAGCGGCTCCCGGTTCACGAAGCGGGTCAACTGGTCGACGACGACCCGCTTGGCGCGCGGCAGGAAGGCCGAGGTGGGGCCGCCGACGTGCGGGCTGATCAGCACGCCGGGCGCCTGCCACAGCGGGTGTCCGGCAGGCAGCGGCTCGGGATCGGTGACGTCCAGGGCGGCGGTGAGGCGACCGCTCGTGAGCTCGGGCAGGAGCGCCTCGGTGTCGACGACGGCTCCGCGCGCGACGTTCACGAGCAGCGCGCCGTCCTTCATCCGGGCCAGGAACCCCGCGTCGACCAGGCCACGGGTGGCGTCCGTGAGGGGTGTGGAGACGATGACGACGTCGGCTTCCGGAAGCAGACGGGGCAGTTCGGTGAGCGGATGCACGGGACCGCGCGCCGAAGCGCGCCCGGAGCGCGCGACGCGCGCCACCCGCGCGACTTCGAAGGGCACGAGCCGGTCCTCGACGGCCGCGCCGATGGCGCCGTAGCCGACGATCAGGACGCTCTTGTCGGCGAGGGCGGGGTGGAAGCCGCCCTCCCAGCGCTCCTGCTGCTGGGCGCGCACGAACCCCGGCACTCCGCGCAGGGACGCGAGGGTGAGCGTCAGCGCGAGTTCGGCGGTGCTCGCGTCGTGCACCCCGCGCGCGTTGCACAGCGCCACGCCGGGGACGATCAGGTCGAGGGCCGCGATCATGTCGTCGACGCCGGCGGTGAGGGTCTGGACGAGACGCAGGCCGCTCATCCTCGGCAGCGGGCGGGCGCGCACCGCCTGGGGCTTCATATAGGGGACGACGTAGACGGCGCAGTCGGCGGGATCGCCGGGAAAGTCCTGCTCCCCGTCCCAGAACAGGTAGTCGAGCCCGTCGGGGAGCTGCTCGAACTCCTTCAGCGGGATGGGGAGCCATGCGTCTTGGGTCATGCCAGGAGGCTATGTCAGGAGCGCTCGGGCCCAGAGGTTAGGTTGGGTGTTCCAGAAGGAGGTTCACGGGCTGGTGGAGCGCAGGACGATCGGCGCGGGGGCGCTGGCGACGGGGGCCGTCGGACTCGGGTGCATGCCGATGAGCTGGGCCTACAACGGGTCGCGGCAGCGCGGTGACGAATCGGCGCGGGCGGTGCACCGGGCCCTTGACCTGGGCGTCACGCTGCTGGACACCGCGGACATGTACGGGCCGTTCACCAACGAGCTGCTGCTCGGGCGGATACTCAGGGAGCGGCGCGCCGAAGCCTTCGTGTCGACCAAGGTGGGTCTGCTGGTCGGCGACCAGCACGTCGTGGCGAACGGCAGACCCGGATACGTCAGGCGCGCCTGCGACGCGTCCCTGCGGCGGCTCCAGACCGACGTCATCGACCTCTATCAACTGCACCGCGCCGACCCGGAGATCCCCGTCGAGGAGACCTGGGGCGCGATGGCGGAACTGGTGCGGGCGGGAAAGGTGCGCGCGCTGGGGCTGTGCGCCCTGGGGGCGCGCGGAGGGCGCAGGTCCGGCGCGCGGCTGCATGACGCGACCCTGCGCCAGTTGCAGCGGGTGCAGCAGGTGTTCCCGGTGAGCGCGGTGCAGGCGGAGCTGTCGGTGTGGTCGCCGGAGGCGCTGGAGGCCCTGCTGCCGTGGTGCGAGGCGCGGGGTGTGGGGTTCCTGGCGGCGATGCCGCTGGGCAACGGCTTCCTCACCGGGACGCTCACACCCGGCGAGGGCTTCGAACCGGACGACGTGCGGGCCCGGCACCCGCGCTTCACGGCGGAGATGATGGCCGCCAACCAGCCGATCGTGGCCGGGCTGCGGCGGGTCGCCCGGCGGCACGGCCCCGAGGTCACCGCGGCCCAGGTGGCGCTGGCGTGGGTGCGGGACCGCGGGCGGCACGTGATACCGGTTCCCGGGACCAAGCAGTGCCGGTGGGTGACGGAGAACGCCCGGTCGGCGGAGGTGCGGCTGACCGCCGAGGACGCCGCCGAGCTGGGCTCGCTGCCCGCGGCCCAGGGGTCCTGGGACTAGCGGCCGGGTGCCGTCGCCACCCGGTGGCCGGGGCCGCGGCGTCGTGGCTGATCGCGGCGTTCCCGCGCCCACGGCGGGGCACTGCACTACCGTCGGTCGTGCGGGGGGTCGGGCATGGTGAAGGGACTGTGATCGTGCAACGTCGTGCTGTGCCCGCCGTGTTGGCAGGGTTCCTGCTGGTGGCCGGGTGTTCCTCCGGTGGCGGCGGTGAGGACGCCCCGCCGCCCTGGGTGAGGACTCCGTCCGCGTCCGCGAGCGCCGCCGCGTCCGCCGGGACGGGCGGGCCGGCCGCGCCGGCCAAGGGCTCGGCCAAGGTGCTGCGGACCGTCGCCGGCGGCCTCAAGTCGCCCTGGGGACTCGCGCCGCTGCCGGACGGGGCGGGGCTGCTGGTCTCCGACCGCGACGACGGGACGATCAGCAAGGTCGACGAGAAGACCGGGAGGAAGACCGAACTGGGCGCCGTCTCCGGGGTGTCCGCGGCCGGCGAGGGCGGTCTGCTGGGCATCGCCCTCTCCCCCGGCTTCTCCTCGGACCACATGATCTACGCCTACTTCACCTCGGCCTCCGACAACCGCATCGTGCGTCTGCTCTGGGACCGCGACAGGCCGGCCGGGGAGCAGCTCGGCGCCCCGGACACCGTCTTCAAGGGCATCCCCAAGGGGTTCATCCACAACGGCGGGCGGATCGCCTTCGGTCCGGACGGCATGCTCTACGCCGGCACCGGCGAGAGCGGGCAGCGCGGCCTCGCCCAGGACAAGGGCTCCCTGGGCGGCAAGATCCTGCGGCTCACCCCGGAGGGCGACCCGGCCCCCGGCAACCCCTTCCCCGGCTCCCCCGTCTACACCTACGGCCACCGCAACGTGCAGGGCCTGGCCTGGGACGAGAACGAGCGGCTGTACGCCTCGGAGTTCGGCCAGGACACCTGGGACGAACTGAACGCCGTCAAGCCCGGCGGCGACTACGGCTGGCCGAAGGCGGAGGGCACCTCCTCCGACGCCGCGTACGTGAACCCGATCGCCCAGTGGCACCCCGACGACGCCTCCCCCAGCGGCATCGCCTATGTCGACGGCGTGATCTGGATGGCCGGACTCAAGGGCCGGCGGCTGTGGCGCGTCCCACTGAAGGGAACCGTCGCGGGCGCCGCGCCCCAGGCCTTCCTCCAGGGTACGTACGGCCGGCTGCGCACGGTCGTGGCGGCGGGCGGCGACAAGGTGTGGCTGGTGACCAGCAACACCGACGGGCGGGGCACGCCGAAGCCGGGTGACGACCGGATCCTGGAGGTTCAGGTGCGCTGACCGGCGGCGGTGCGGTCGGCCCGCTCGGACGGGAACAGGTCCAGGCGGTGGGCCACCGCGGCGGCCTCACCGCGTCCCGAGACGCCGAGCTTGCCCAGGATGTTGGAGACGTGGACGCTGGCCGTCTTCGGGGAGATGAACAACTCCTCGGCTATCTGGCGGTTGGTGCGGCCCGCCGACACCAGCCGCAGCACGTCCCGCTCCCGGTTGGTCAGGCCGAGACTCTCGGCGGGGTCCAGGGCCCGGCGCGGGGTGCCGGTGGTGAGGGTGAGGCGGGCGCGCTGGGCGAGCAGGGCGACGGCCTCGGCGAGCGGGCGGGCGCCCAGGTGGCCGGCCGCCGCACCGGCCAGCCGGAGCAGTTCCGTGGCACGGTCGCGCTGGTCGCCGCCGTCCGCCTGCTCCAGCAGGACCTCGGCCAGACGGCGGCGGACCCGTGCGAGGTCGTACGGGCGCTCCAGGCATTCGAAGGCGGTGACGACGTCCGACCAGAGCGCGACGGTGTCGGTGCCGCGGGCGCGGTGCAGTTCGGCGCGGGTCCAGCGTTCGTACGCCCGCCACAGGGGTGCCCCGGTGGTGAGCTTGCGGACTGCCTCGGCGAGCCGGTCGAGGAACTCGGTGCGGCCGTCGGCCACCGCGGGCAGCGCGCGGGCGTCGGCCTCGGCAGCGGCGGCGGCCAGCAGCAGGGGCCAGCCGTAGCGCTGGGTGCCCGGCGGGAACCCGGCTTCCAGGGCGCGGTCCAGTTCGGTGCGGGCGTCGAGGTGGCGGCCCTCCGCGGCGGCGACGCCGACGGCGATCCGGGCGACGGGCAGCAGCGCCTGCGGCATCGGGTCGTGGGTGCCGTAGTGCTCGTGGGCGATGGCCAGTTGGCGGGCGGCCTCGGCGGCCTCCCCGCGGGCGAGGGCGATGTGGGCGAGCCGCAGGGCGCCGGCGCCGCGGGGCTTGGCGCTGGCCGCGGAGCCGAGCGCGCCGGCCGCCGCCTCGGCGGCCTCGTCCCACCGGCCGAGCGCGTACAGCGAGTCGGAGAGGTTGCCCCAGATCCACACCTCGGAGTCCAGCAGGCCGTGCCCGCGGGCGAAGGCCAGGCCCTCGCGCAGGAGCGGCACCGCCTCCGCGCTGCGGCCGACCGAGTCCAGTTCGGAGGGCAGGTTCACGTAGACGCGGCCCGCGACACCGGCCGCCCCCTCGCCGAGGGCGGTCTCCTTGACCCGGCGCAGTTCCGCCAGACCGTCCTCGACGTCGCCCGCGTCGACCATCAGGGAGCCCAGGGTCACGCGCGCGTTCAGCTCGATCTCCCGGGCACCCACCATCCGCGCGTACTCCACGGCCCGTTCGGCCGCGGCGAAGGCCTCGGGGCCGGGTTCGTGGAGCATGCGCCAGTTGGCGACGTTGGCCAGCACGTCGGCGTGCACCTCCGAGGGCGGCAGGCCGCGCACCAGGTCCTGGGCGGTGCCGAGTTCCTGCCGGCCGTCTCCTCGGGCCAGGTCCTGGACCAGCCGGGACCGCTGTACCCAGAACCAGGCGGCGCGCAGCGGATCGCCTTCCTCCTCGATGATCCGCAGCGCCCTCTTGGTGATCTTCAGGGCGCGTTCGCGTTCCCCGCTGAAGCGGCCCGCGACCGCCGCCTCCGCCATCAGGTCGAGATACCGCAGCGGCGCGGTGGCCGGATCGCAGCCGCACGGAGGGTAGACGTCGGTGCAGTCGATCGGGCGCAGCGCGGCTCGGGTCTCCTCGGGGGCGGCGTCCCACAGTTCCATCGCCCGCTCCAGGAGCCCCAGTTGCTCGCTGTAGGCGTGCCGGCGGCGGGCCACGACAGAGGCGGCAAGGACGGCGGGCAGGGCCTTGGCGGGGTCATGGGCCTGGTACCAGTAGTTGGCCAGCCGGGTCACGCGCGCGTCGGCCGCCACCAGCCCCGGATCGGACTCCAGGGCCTCGGCGTAGCGCCGGTTGAGCCGGGAGCGTTCGCCGGGGAGGAGGTCGTCGGCGACGGCCTCGCGGACCAGGGAGTGCCGGAAGCGGTAGCCGTCGCCGCCGGGCGCGGCGGTGAGGATGTTGGCGCCGACGGCGGCCCGCAGCGCTTCGATCAGGTCGTCCTCGGCGAACCGGGCGACAGCGGCGAGGAGCGGGTACTCGACGGTCGAGCCGCCCTCGGCGACGATCCGGGCGACCCGCTGGGCGCTCTCGGACAGCGCCTCGACCCGCACCAGCAGCAGGTCGCGCAGGGAGTCGGTGAGCCCGGTGCAGCAGCCCTCGGCCCAGGCGACGGCCAGTTCCTCGACGAAGAAGGCGTTGCCGTCGGAGCGCTCGAAGATCTCGTCGACCTGGGCGGGGTCGGGTTCGGCGGCGAGGATGCCGGCCATCTGGCGGCCGACCTCCTCGCGGGTGAAGCGGGCCAGTTCGATGCGGCGGACGGTGCGCAGCCGGTCGAGTTCGGCGAGCAGCGGGCGCAGCGGGTGGCGGCGGTGGATGTCGTCGGCGCGGTAGGTCGCGAGGACGACGAGCCGGCCGGTGCGCAGGGTGCGCAGCAGATAGGACAGGAGGTGGCGGGTGGAGGCGTCGGCCCAGTGCAGGTCCTCCAGGGCGACGACCACCGTGCGCTCGGCCGCCACCCGTTCCAGCAGCCGTGCGGTGAGCTCGAAGAGGCGGGCCATGCCCTGTTCGTCGTGGCGGCCGGCCGGGGCCTCGCCGAACTCGGGGAGCAGCCGGGCCAGTTCGTCCTCCTGGCCGGCGGCGGCCGCGGCCAGTTCGCCGGGCAGAGCGGCCCGCAGCGCGCGCAGCGCGGTGGAGAAGGGGGCGAAGGGCAGTCCGTCGCCGCCGATCTCCACGCAGCCGCCGAGCGCGACGACCGCGCCCCGGCGGCAGGCGGCCGCGGCGAACTCCTCGACCAGCCGGGTCTTGCCGACACCGGCCTCGCCGCCGAGCAGCAGCGCCTGCGGCTCGGCGGCCTCGGCACGGGCCAGCGCTTCGTTCAGCGTCCCCAGTTCGTCGTTGCGGCCGACGAACACAGGACTCACGGACCTGGTTTCCACGGGGCAGAGCATCGCATGCGGCTCGGAGAGGACGGCAGCGGTTTTCCACAGCCTGGGTGTGTTCGTCGTACGAACCGACGGCAGGCTGCCGTGCGGCTCGCCTCCCGACGGCGCGCCCGCGGACCGGCGGCCGACCCCCGTACGGCCACCGGTCCGCGGGTCCTGGGCCGCCGGGCGGCGGGCGCCGCCCGGCCTCCCGGTCACACCGTGCCCGGGATCCCGTGCCGGCCACGGCCGGCGCTATGGATCTCCTCCGGCACCGCGGCCCCGCGGTCGGCCCGCGCGCGGCGGCTGGCCCGGCGGGCGCGCCGGGCCTCGCGGGCCAGGCGGGCGTCGGCGGCCCTGCGGTGCAGTTCGGCAGCGCGGATCTCGTGGAGTTCGAACGCGAACATCATGGTTTCCCCTGGTGAGAGTCGGTGATCGGGTCTCGCTTCGTGCGATGCCTCCACCTTCGTCACCCAGGGGGGTGCGGCACATCGGGAGAGTGCCTGATCTTCCGGCGGCCGCCGGACCCCGGACACGCGTAAGGGGCCTCAGATCGGCCGTGAGATGCTCACGAACGGTCTGAGGCCCCTGGCGGGCCCGCGCCGGTCTCAGCCGGTCGAGGGCAGACCGAGGAGCGCGTCGGAGTACTTGAGGACGGCCAGCAGCAGGCCGATGACGCCGAGGGCGACACCCGCCCACGCGACGGACTTGATCCACGGCGCCTGGGGCCTGCCGGGGGCACCGAAGGCGGGCCGGACGATCACCACGACACCGGTGATCAGCGCCGCCAGCGCGAAGGCGCCGGCCCACAGCGCGGTGGTCTGCCAGGCGTCACCGTAGACCTCCTTGACCTGGGTGGCGACGCTCGCGTTCGAGGAGGTCCGGAGCTGGCCGACGAGGGTCTCGCGGGCGGCGGCCACGGTGCCGATCCAGCCGCCGGTGAGGGAGACCAGGCCGAGGACCGCGGAGACGACGGCGGCGGCGCCCTGACCGACCCCGGACGGTCCCTCGGCCGGGTCCTCGGCGAGGTGGACGTCGTCCTCCGGGTCCCGCGCGTCGAGCGCGGCGTCCGTGCCGTCGGCCCGCGCGTCCTCGGCGCTCTCTGCGCTCTCGGCACGCTCGGTGCCCGCCTCCGTCGCCTCGTCGGCGCTCTTGGTGACGCTCACCTTCTCCTCGTCGGTCGTGGCTTCGGCGCCCGTCGCGGCACCGGTCTCGTCAGCTGTCGTGGTTCCCATGTCCGGCACCGTACGGATCCTGTCTGAGAGGCGTCTTAATGATCGTTCTCTGCGGCACGCGCGCGTGCTTCGCGCCATTCCGGGGCGAGGATCGACCACACCTCCAGGTCGTGCCTCAGGCCACCATAGGGGTGTGCCTGCCGGCGGACGCCGTCGCGGGTCATCCCCAGCCGCCGGGCCACGTTCAGGCTGGGCCCGTTGCCCGAGGCGGCGACCCACTCGATCCGGTGGATGCCGCGCTGCTCGACCGCGAAGTCGAGCAGGACCCGCATCGCGCGCGTGACGAGTCCCCGTCCGGTGCCGGCGGGCTCCAGCCAGCAGCCGACCTCGGCGTTCCCGTGCTCGGCGTCGAAGTTCAGGAAGAGCACCCCGCCGACGAGGGTGCCGTCCAGCCACAGGCCGTGCAGGGAACCGGTGTCGGCGGCGCGCAGGTCGGCGTACCGCTGGAGCATCGCCCGTGCGGCGGGCACGTCCTTCTCCTTGCTGCCGAAGGAGATGAACCGTCCGATGAACTCCCGCCCGCGGTCCAGGTGGGCCAGGAACTCCTCGGCGTGCCAGGGTTCGAGCGGGCGCAGTTCGGCGCCGTCGTCACCCAGGGGTATCGCGTACATCGTGCTTCTCCACTTCCACCGCGTCCTCGCCCGGCACGCCAGCCTCTCATGGGCGGCCCGGCGTCCGGACGGCGGCGGCAACTCCGCGACCGCCGGTCCATCAGTCGAACTGGTCACCGAGGGCCATGACCATGACCCCGAGGATCATCAGCCACAGGGCCCTGCGGGTACGGCCCCGCAGGCCGAGCGTCCCGGCGGCCGCGCACACGGCGGAGCCCACGGCGTAGGCGGCCGGCACCGCCGCGGACACCCCGCCGCCCAGCCGTGTCACGGCGGCGGCCAGACCCGTCAGGGCCAGCAGGAACCCGGTCGCGGTGGCGGTCCAGCGGGCCCGGCGGGCGTCCTCGTGGACATCGTCGTCGCGGGGATCCCCGTCGTTCCCGGCAGCCGCACCGGCGGCCGCCCCGGCTGCCGCGCCGGATTGCGGAGGTCCGGCCACGGCGGCCGGGCGGGCCGCCGGTGTCCGGGTGAGCCTGCCGCGGACGCCGTCGGCACCTGCTAGCTTCCGCTGGTCGCCATCGACCGGCTCCTCGCCGACGACCGAAGCGGGTGCATTGTGTGACGGTCCGAATGAGCTCCTACGCATCGCCTTCCACTACGAAGATCACAAGGAGCCCGTTCACCCATGTCCGACACCATGACCGGGGGCGACCGCCTCGCTGACCGCCTGACCCACCCCCGTTACCCGCTCAGCAACGCCTACGACCCCCGCTGGGTGGTCGACAACCAGATGGGCCCGCACGCCCTGTGGCTGCTGGAATGGCTGGCCCCCGCCCTCGGTCTGGACGCCCTGCGCCCCTGCGCGCGCGTGCTCGACCTCGGCTGCGGCCGGGCCATGACGTCGGTCTTCCTGGCCCGTGAGTTCCACGCCCAGGTCACCGCCGCCGACCTCTGGATCGAGGCCGACGACAACGCCCGGCGCATCGCCGAGGCCGGGTTCGCCGACCGGGTGCAGCCCGTACGCGCCGAGGCGCACGACCTGCCGTTCGCCGAGGGCGGCTTCGACGCCATCGTGAGCATCGACGCCTACCAGTACTTCGGCACCGACGACCTGTACCTGCCGTCGCTGGCCCGCCTGCTGCGGCCCGGCGGCCGGATCGGCGTGGTCGTGCCGGCGCTCCGCGAGGAACCCGCCGGGACCGAGCCGCCGGAGCACCTGAAGCCCTGGTGGGAGCCCGACTTCTGGTGCTTCCACTCGGCCGGCTGGTGGCGCCGGCACTGGACGCGCAGCGGCGCCGTCGAGGTCGAGGCCGCCGACTGGCAGCCGGACGGCTGGCGGGACTGGCTGCTGTGGTGCGAGATCGTCGCCGAGGAGAGCCCGGAGGAGTTCCACCGCACGATGGCCCGCCGGGTCGCGGAGATGGTGCGCGCCGACGCGGGCCGCGCTCTCGGTTTCGTCCGCGTGGTCGCCCGTCGCCGATAGCCGTACGGCCCCGGAGGCGTCGCCTCCGGGGCCGTAGGGTGGTGCACTCGCTCAGCCTTCGCCGACGCCGAGCCGCTCCAGGATCAGTTCCTTGACGCGGGCCGCGTCGGCCTGGCCGCGGGTCGCCTTCATGACCGCGCCGACCAGCGCGCCGGCCGCGGCCACCTTGCCGCCGCGGATCTTGTCGGCGATGCCCGGGTTGCCGGCGATGGCCTCGTCGACGGCCGTGCCGAGCGCCGAGTCGTCGGAGACGACCTTCAGTCCGCGCTTGTCGACGACCTCGTCCGGGGTGCCCTCGCCCGCGAGGACGCCCTCGATGACCTGGCGGGCCAGCTTGTCGTTCAGGTCGCCGGAGGTGACCAGCTCGGTCACCCGGGCGACCTGCTCCGGGGTGATGGCCAGTTCGTCCAGCGCCTTGCCCGACTCGTTGGCGCTGCGCGCCAGTTCGCCCATCCACCACTTGCGGGCGGAGGCCGCGTCGGAACCGGCGTCGATGGTGGCGACGATCGGGTCCAGCGCGGCGGCGTTGATGATGGCCTGCATCTCGACCGCGGAGACGCCCCACTCGGCGAGCAGCCGGTTGCGGCGGGCCAGCGGCATCTCCGGCAGCGCGGCGCGGATCTCCTCGACCCACGCGCGGGACGGGGCGACGGGGACCAGGTCCGGCTCCGGGAAGTACCGGTAGTCCTCGGCCTCCTCCTTCACGCGGCCCGAGGTGGTGGACCCGGTGTCCTCGTGGAAGTGCCGGGTCTCCTGGATGATCGTGCCGCCGCCGCCGAGCACGGCCGCGTGCCGCATGATCTCGAAGCGGGCCGCGCGCTCCACGGACCGCAGCGAGTTCACGTTCTTCGTCTCGGAGCGGGTGCCGAACTTCTCGGTGCCGTTCGGGCGCAGCGACAGGTTCACGTCGCAGCGCATCTGGCCCATCTCCATGCGGGCCTCCGAGACACCGAGCGCCTTGATGACCTCGCGCAGCTCACGGACGTAGGCCCGGGCGACCTCGGGAGCACGCGCGCCGGCGCCCTCGATCGGCTTGGTGACGATCTCGATGAGCGGGATGCCGGCCCGGTTGTAGTCCAGGAGCGAGTGCGAGGCGCCGTGGATACGGCCGGTCGCGCCGCCCACGTGCGTGGACTTGCCGGTGTCCTCCTCCATGTGGGCGCGCTCGATCTGCACCCGGAAGGTCTCGCCGTCCTCCAGCTGCACGTCGAGGTAGCCGTCGAAGGCGATCGGCTCGTCGTACTGGGAGGTCTGGAAGTTCTTCGGCATGTCCGGATAGAAGTAGTTCTTCCGGGCGAAGCGGCACCACTCGGCGATCTCGCAGTTGAGCGCGAGACCGATCTTGATGGCCGACTCGATGCCGATCGCGTTGACGACCGGGAGCGCGCCGGGCATGCCGAGGCACGTCGGGCAGGTCTGCGAGTTGGGCTCGGCGCCCAGCTCGGTCGAACAGCCGCAGAACATCTTGGTCTTGGTGCCGAGTTCGACATGGACCTCAAGGCCCATGACGGGGTCGTACGACGCCAGCGCGTCCTCGTACGACACCAGGTCGGTCGTGGTGGTCACGGTGAAACTTCCCTCTCAGCCCAGCAGGACGTCGTCGTCGCCCAGCCGCTTCAGCTCGCGGTACAGCAGGGCGAATCCGGTGACGATCGCGACGGCGGACACGGTGGCGTCGACGAGCCGGAGCGTGTCGTGCTCGGCGCGGGCCTTCTTGATCTGCTTGGCGACACCGACCGCGCCGAACACGGTGGTGGCCATCGACAGGTACGTACCGGACTTCGACTTCTTGAAGCCCTTGGCCTTGGACAGTGCGTTGCTCACAGCGACGGTGCCTCCTCAAGGAGCGGGTGCCCCCACCTTTCCACGAAGGCGGCCTCGACAGCGGCTCCGACCTTGTAAAGACGGTCGTCCTTGAGCGCCGGCGCGATGATCTGCAGACCCACCGGGAGGTTGTCCTCCGGAGCGAGACCGCAGGGCAGCGACATGGCCGCGTTGCCCGCCAGGTTGGTGGGGATGGTGCACAGGTCGGCCAGGTACATCGCCATCGGGTCGTCGGCGCGCTCGCCGATCGCGAAGGCGGTGGTCGGCGTCGTGGGCGACACGATCACGTCGACCTGCTCGAAGGCCTTCTCGAAGTCGCGCGTGATGAGCGTGCGGACCTTCTGCGCGGAGCCGTAGTAGGCGTCGTAGTAGCCGCTGCTCAGCGCGTAGGTGCCGAGCATGATGCGGCGCTTGACCTCGGCGCCGAAGCCCGCCTCACGGGTGAGGGAGGTGACCTCCTCGGCGGAGCGCGTGCCGTCGTCGCCGGCCCGCAGGCCGTAGCGCAGGCCGTCGAAGCGGGCCAGGTTGGACGAGCACTCGGAGGGCGCGATCAGGTAGTACGCGGAGAGCGCCAGGTCGAAGGACGGGCAGTCCAGCTCGACGATCTCGGCGCCCAGTTCCTTCAGCAGCTCGACCGACTCGTCGAAGCGCTGGATGACGCCGGGCTGGTAGCCCTCGCCGCGGAACTGCTTGACGACGCCGACGCGCATGCCGTCGACGCTGCCGTTGCGGGCGGCCTCGACGACCGGCGGGACGGGCGCGTCGATGGACGTGGAGTCCATCGGGTCGTGCCCGGCGATGACCTCGTGCAGGAGGGCCGCGTCCAGGACCGTGCGGGCGCACGGGCCGCCCTGGTCCAGCGAGCTGGAGAAGGCGACCATGCCGTACCGCGAGACCGCGCCGTACGTCGGCTTCACGCCGACCGTGCCGGTGACGGAGGCGGGCTGGCGGATGGAGCCGCCGGTGTCGGTGCCGATGGCCAGCGGGGCCATGTGCGCGGCCAGCGCGGCGGAGGAGCCGCCGCCGGAGCCGCCGGGGATCTTGGTGAGGTCCCACGGGTTGCCGGTCGGCCCGTAGGCGCTGTTCTCGGTGGAGGACCCCATGGCGAACTCGTCCATGTTGGTCTTGCCGAGGATGATCACGTCGGCGGCCTTCAGCCGCTTGGTGAGGGTGGCGTCGTACGGGGGGATCCAGCCTTCGAGCATCTTCGAGCCGACGGTGGTCGGCACGCCCTCGGTGGTGAAGATGTCCTTGAGCGCGAGCGGGACGCCGGCCAGCGGGCCGAGCTTCTCGCCCCGCGCCTTCTTCTCGTCGACTGCACGCGCCTGGGCGAGCGCGCCCTCACGGTCGACGTGCAGGAAGGCGTGCACCTTCTCGTCGACGGCGTCGATCCGGGCGAGGTGGGCCTCGGTGACCTCGACGGCCGTGAGCTCGCCGGAGGCGATCCTCGCGGCGGTCTCGGCGGCGGTGAGCTTGATGATGTCGGTCATCGGGATCAGTCCTCCCCCAGGATCTGCGGCACCTTGAAACGCTGCTGCTCCTGGGCCGGTGCGCCGGAGAGCGCCTGGGCGGGGGTGAGCGAGGGACGGACCTCGTCCGCGCGCATGACGTTCGTCAGCGGCAGCGGGTGCGAGGTCGGCGGTACGTCTTGGTCGGCGACCTCGCTGACGCGGGCGACCGCGCCGATGATGTCGTCGAGCTGTCCCGCGAAGTGGTCGAGTTCTTCGGGCTTCAGCTCCAGACGCGCCAGCCGGGCGAGGTGGGCGACCTCCTCGCGCGTGATGCCAGGCATGCAGCGATCCTCTGGGGTGAGTGTGTGTTGTCGGGAACCAATCCTATGGGGCCGGGCCCGGTGACCGTGAAACGGTTTCCCCCGGGCCCCCCGACCGCGCCGTCCGGGCGCCTCAGCGGCGCTTCTCCCAGGCCGTGCTCCGCAGGTAGTGGTTGTCGTACCGCTCCTGCGCCTCCAGGAGGCTCTCCACGGTGGCCTCGCCCAGGCGGATGCGCTGGAGGTGGCGGAAGTACTCGAAGCGCTCCACGCCCGGTGTGATGACGATCAGGATGTCGGCGGTGGCCCCGGGTGCGGCGGCGAAGGCGTGCGGGCGGCCGGCGGGGACGACGACCAGGTCGCCGCGCTCGGCGGTGACGACGTCGTCGCCGCTGAGCAGTTCGGCGGCGCCGTCGAGCAGGTAGAACATCTCGGCGGAGTCGCGGTGCAGGTGCGGCACGGCTCCGTCGGCGCCCTCCCCCAGGGTGACCCGCACGGTGGACAGCGCCCCGCCGGTCGCGCTGCTGTCGGCGAGCAGCCGCACCCGGGTCGGGTCCTGGCCGACCAGTTCGGCGTCGGCCTCCCGCACGATCACGGACTCATCGAACTTCGGTACGAGCAACGACATTTCCGAACCCCCTGTTGATGGACGCGCCGTTCACACGAGGAACAGCAGCGCCGCGGTGATCAGGACGACGACCGCGGTGGCGAAGTGGATCCCGTACGCGACGGCCTTCGCCCCGCCGTGGCGCAGCACTATCAGCGTGTCGAAGAGCGGGACGAGTGCCACGCAGAGCATGAACCAGGCCTCGGCGCGGGCGCCGGCGAAGGCGAGCAGCGCGAGCCCGAGGACGCCGAAGGTGCCGTCCCTGAGGCCCTTGACCGCGAGGAAGGCGGAGGCGTCGCCCTCGGGGTCGGCGGGGACGCCGTAGCCGGCCGCGGCGGGTCCCGGCCGGAGCAGGAACCGGTAGCCGAGGAACAGGCAGAACAGGTCGAGCACGACGGCGAGCGTGTAGGCGGTGACGGTCACGGGGTCCCCCTGCGGGTTTTTGTCTAGCACTGCTAGGTCCGAGAGCGAAGCTATCAGAGCGTCGGCAGATTGGCTAGCATTGCTAGCATCATGGATATGCCGAGGCGGGACGGCCGGGAGCGGGAGCGGGCGGAACGGGAACTGCGGATCGTCACGGCCGCACGGGAGCTCGCCGAGACGGAGGGCTGGGAGGCGGTGACGACGCGCCGCCTGGCCGCCGAGATCGGGTACAGCCAGCCGGTCCTCTACAGCCACTTCCGTGGCAAGGACGCGATCACGGCGGCGGTGGCGGTCCAGGGCTGCGCGGACCTGACGGTGGAGCTGCGGGCCGCGCGTACCGCGGGGGCGGACGGGGCGGGGTCACTGGCGGCGGTGGCGTCGGCGTACACCTCGTTCGCCCGGCGGCGCCCCGCGCTGTACGACGCGATGTTCACCCACCGGGTGGACCTGCCGTTCGCGACGGCCGAGGCGCCGGAGGCCCTGCGCGCCGCGTTCACGGAGATCCTGCTGGCCGTCGAGCCGGTAGCGGGGCCCGGCGACGACCCCGGGCTCCTGACCGAGACGTTCTGGGCGGCCCTGCACGGCCTGGTGTCGCTGACGCGCGGCGGCCGGCTCCCGGAGGCCGCCCACGAGAGGAGACTGGCCCTGCTGGTCGGCCACGTCACCGCGCGGTAGCAACCGCGGCTCAGCCTCCGCCGGCCCGCGGCCGGACGCCGTGCGGCGCCGTCATTCGGCCGCCGGCAACGCGGCCCGCGGCCGCTGCCAGCCCCGTGACCCGCGCGCCCGCAGCCACGCCGTGGTCTCCTCCGGCGGCATCGCCGCGGCGACCAGCCATCCCTGGACCGCGTCGCACCCGAGGTCCCGCAGCCGCTCCCACGTCTCGTCGTCCTCCACGCCCTCCGCGACCACCAGCAGCCCCAGCGAGTGCGCGAGGTCCACCGTGCAGCGCACGATCTCCGCGTCCTCGTTGTCCACGGCCAGCCGGGCCACGAAAGAGCGGTCGATCTTCAGCTCGCTCACCGGGAGCCGCCGCAGGTGCACCAGCGAGGAGTACCCCGTGCCGAAGTCGTCCAGCGACATCTTCACGCCGTGCCCGGTCAGTCCCGCCAGGGTGTCGGCGGCCCGCTGCGGGTCCTCCAGCAGCACATGCTCGGTGATCTCCAGCTGCAGGGCGCCCGCCGGCACCCCGTGCCGGGCCAGCCGCGCCGCCACCGACCCGGCGAAGCCCGGCGTGTGGACGTCGCGCGGCGAGACGTTGACCGCCACCGGCACCCGCAGCCCCTGCGCCCGCCACTGGGCGACCTGGGCGAGCGCGGTCTCCAGGACGTACTCGGTGAGATGGGGCATCAGGCCCGAGGACTCGGCGATCGCTATGAACTCGTCAGGCGGCACCTTGCCGCGCTCGGGGTGCACCCAGCGCACCAGCGCCTCCAGGCCCGCCACCTGCCCGTCGAAGCGCACCTTCGGCTGGTAGTGCAGCTGCACCTCGTGGGCGTCCAGGGCGCGGCGCAGGTCGCCCAGCAGTCCCAGCCGGTCCGGGGTGTTGGAGTCCCGCTTGGACTCGTACACCTCGACGCCGGTGCGGTCCCGCTTCGCCTGGTACATCGCCACGTCCGCGCGGCGCAGCAGGCCCTCCGCGTCCAGCGCGTGGTCGGGGAAGACGGCGACGCCCGCGCTGGCCTCCAGCACGAGGGTGAGTCCGTCGAGGTCGAGCGGGGAGGAGAGGGCCGTGACCAGGCCCCGGGCGACCCGGGTCGCGGACGTCGTGGAGTCGGCGACCGGCAGTAACACGGCGAACTCGTCGCCGCCGAGCCGGGCGGCCTCCGCACCGCGCGGCAGCGCGGCCCGCAGCCGGTCGGCGATCTGCAACAGCAGCCGGTCACCGGCGAGATGACCGAGCGTGTCATTGACCGAACGGAACCGGTCGAGGTCGATCAGCATGAGGGCGGAGCGGGCGCCGATGCGTTCGGCGTCGTCCAGGGCGGTCCAGATCCGCTCCAGGAGCCACTGCCGGTTGGGCAGTCCGGTCAGCGGGTCGCGCAGCTGCTCCTCCGCGCGGGCCCGGGCCATCCACAGGGTGGAGTCGAGGGCGACCAGCGGGATGGAGAACAGCGGCAGCAGCAGCGGCTGGGCGACGGCGACCACGCAGACCAGCGGGGCGATGCCGAGCAGGGCGACGGCGAGCAGGCCCTGGCGCATCAGGGCGGTGCGGGCGACCGTGGGCAGGCCGCCGCCGCGCGGGGTGTGCAGGTACCAGAGCAGGGCGCGGGTGACCGCGAGGTAGGCCACCGCGACGAGGCCGACCTCGGGTGCGGTGGCGACGCTCCAGCTGCCGGGGTTCCAGGGCGACTCGACGGTGGGCACCCGCCCGAACGCGCCGAGCACCAGCGCTCCGGTGCCGATGCCGAGGATGTCGACCGCGCCGTGCAGGACGCCCTGCCGCCAGCGGTGGCGCCGGGCGATGCCGACCAGGACGACGACGGTGAGGCTGACCATGCCGGCCGGCACCCAGCCGTAGAGCAGGAGGACGGCGAGGGTGAGGGCGGCGCCGGAGCCGGTGCCGCCCCACCAGCGGGCGCGGCCGAGCAGCACCAGGTGGCCGACGATGATGCCGGTGAGCACGGCCAGCGACCAGCCGACCGTGCCGGACGGGAAGAGGGCGTGGTTGTCGGTGAAGGCGCGGTAGAAGCCGGCGCCCAGGACGAACGCGGCGACCGCGACGACGGCGGCGGGCAGCGCGGGCCAGGACAGGTGGTGTTCGTGTTCGTGGCCGGGCAGGCCGGGCGGCGGTTCGACGGCGATCAGCGGCAGCGGGCCGCGCGCGTCCCGGGCGGCGCCCACCCCCGGCGTGCCGACGCGCCGGCCGGTCCGTACCGCCCACCGAGTCCCCCACCACGCGCTCGCCCGGCGGCGCAGCGGCAGCCGCGCTCTGGGGGCGGCGCTCTCGGTCGGTTCCATTCCCGTCCCTCTCACAGCCGGCGGTGCCCACGCCGTGCGGTCCGTGCCCTGCCGGAGCACGGCAGTGCCCCGACCGCAGCTGGGCACGGCAGGTGCACGCCTCAACAGTAGGCCGCAGAAGGCTTCCACGGGCAGCGGTCGTCTACGGTTGCCCGATTGCGCCCTGGCCACCCGTATGCATCTGGTATGCGCCGAACGGGTGGCCTTCAACCGCTACTCCTCGACCGGAAGGGCGACTTCGGCCGCCGCGTCCGGTCCCTGCTCCAAAAGGACGACAAATCCGTCCTCGTTCAGAACGGGAACCTTCGCCTGCATCGCCTTGTCGTACTTCGATCCGGGGTTGTCGCCCACGACCACGAACGAGGTCTTCTTCGACACCGAGCCGGTCACCTTGGCTCCACGGCTCTGCAGGGCGTCCTTGGCGCCGTCCCGGGTGAACTGCTCCAGGGTTCCGGTCACGACGACGGTGAGACCTTCCAGCGGCCGCGGTCCCTCGTCCTCGCCGGTGGACTCGTCCTCCAGCGGGACTCCAGCGGCCTTCCACTTTCGGATGATCTCGCGGTGCCACTCCTCGGCGAACCACTCCTTGAGCGCGGTCGCGATGATGCCGCCGACGCCGTCGATGTTCGACAGCTCCTCCTCGGTGGCCTGCTCGATGCGGTCGATGGAGCGGAACTCGCGCGCCAGTGCCTGCGCGGCGACGGGTCCGACGTGGCGGATGGACAGGCCGTTGAGGAAGCGGGCGAGCGGGCGGGTCTTCGCCTCCTCGATCTTCTGGAGGAGCGCGAGGGTGTTCTTCTTGGGCTCGCCCTTCTGGTTGGCGAAGACCGTGACGACCTTCTCCTCGCCCGTCTTCGGGTCGCGCCGGGGCAGCCCGCTGTCCTGGTCGAGGACGTACGCCTTGATGGGCAGCAGCTTCTCGACGGTGAGGTCGAAGAGGTCGCCCTCGTCGACCAGCGGCGGGTCGGCGGGCTCCAGCGGCCGGGTGAGGGCGGCCGCGGCGACCCCGCCGAAGTGCTCGATGTCCAGGCACTCGCGGCCCGCGAGGTAGGACACCCGCTCTCTCAACTGGGCCGGGCAGGCACGGGCGTTGGGGCAGCGGAGGTCGATGTCGCCCTCCTTCATGGGCCGCAGCGGCGTGCCGCACTCGGGGCACTCGGCCGGCATCACGAACTCCCGCTCGCTGCCGTCCCGCAGGTCCACGACCGGGCCGAGGATCTCCGGGATGACGTCCCCGGCCTTGCGCAGCACCACGGTGTCGCCGATGAGCACGCCCTTGGCCTTGACGACCTCCTGGTTGTGCAGGGTGGCGAACTCCACCTCGCTGCCGGCCACGGTCACCGGCTCGACCTGGGCGTACGGCGTGACCCGGCCGGTGCGGCCGACGCCCACCTTGATGTCGATCAGCTTGGTGTTGACCTCCTCCGGCGCGTACTTGTACGCGATCGCCCACCGGGGGGCGCGGGCCGTCGAGCCGAGGCGTCCCTGGAGCCGGAGCTCGTCCAGCTTGACCACGACACCGTCGATCTCGTGCTCCACGGAGTGCCGGTTCTCGCCGTAGTAGGCGATGAACTCCCTGACTCCGTCGAGGCCGTCCACGACCCGGTTGTGGGGGGAGGTGGGCAGGCCCCAGCCCCCCAGCAGGTCGTAGGCCTGGGAGAGCCGGGTCATGCCCTCGAAGCCGGCGAGGGCGCCGATGCCGTGGACGACCATGTGCAGCGGGCGGGAGGCGGTGACGCGGGGGTCCTTCTGCCGCAGTGAACCCGCGGCCGCGTTGCGCGGGTTGGCGAACGGCTTGTCGCCGGCCGCCACCAGGCGTTCGTTCAGCTCGGCGAACTTCTCCATCGGGAAGTAGACCTCGCCGCGGATCTCGACCAGGTCCGGGACGGTGTCGCCGTGCAGGCGGTCCGGGATCTCCGCGATCGTGCGGACGTTGGGAGTGATGTCCTCGCCGGTGCGGCCGTCGCCGCGGGTGGCGGCACGGGTGAGCCGGCCGTGCTCGTAGGTGAGGTTGACGGCGAGGCCGTCGACCTTCAGCTCGCACAGGAAGTGGAACTCCTGGTCGCCCAGCTCCTTGTGGATCCGCTCGGCCCAGGCGGCGAGGTCGTCGTCGTTGAACGTGTTGTCCAGCGACAGCATCCGCTCGCGGTGCTCGACCGCCGTGAACTCCGTCGCGTACGCGCCCGCGACCTTCTGGGTCGGCGAGTCGGGCGTGCGCAGTCCGGGGTGCTCGTCCTCCAGCGCCTCCAGCGTCTTGAGGAGCTTGTCGAACTCCGCGTCGCTGACGACCGGGGCGTCCTTCACGTAGTACCGGAAGCGGTGCTCCTCGATCTGCTCGGCGAGCCGCGCGTGCTTCTCCCGTGCCTCGGCGGGCACTGCCGTCTCCGCCTGCTGCTTGTCGCCGGCCACCGTTTTCCTCCCGTTACTCTGGGTTGTCCGCGAGTGATCTCGCCGCCTGGACGCAGTGGGCGAGCGCCTGCCGGGCGTACGCGGGGGAAGCGCCCGCGAGCCCGCACGACGGGGTGACCGTCACCGCCTCCGCGAGAAGTCCCGGTTGCAGCCCCAGCCTGCGCCACAGCGTCCTGACACCCATGACGCTACCGGCAGGGTCTGACAATGCCGTGTCCGTGCCGGGTACGACACCGACGAACAGCTGGGTGCCGCCCTCCACGGCCTCGCCGATGGCGTCCTCGTCACGTTCGGTGAGGAGCGAGAAGTCGAAGGAGACGGCTGCGGCCCCGGCCCGGCGCAGCAGCGCGAACGGCACGTCGGGGGCGCAGGAGTGGACGGCCACCGGGCCGCCCGCCTGGACGCCGACGACGTCCCGCAGCGTGGACTCGACGACCTGGCGGTCCACGGCGCGGTGGGTGCGGTAGCCGCTCGCGGACCGCACCCGGCCCAGCAGCACGGCGGTGAGGGACGGCTCGTCGAGCTGCAGGACCAGCCGGGCGCCGGGGACGCGGCGGCGGACCTCGGCGAGGTGCAGGCGCAGTCCCTCGGTGAGGGAGGCGGCCAGGTCGCGGCAGGCGCCGGGGTCGGAGAGCACCGCCTCGCCGTTGCGCAGTTCCAGGGCGGCGGCGAGGGTCCAGGGGCCGACCGCCTGGACCTTGAGCGGGCCCTGGTAGCCCTGGGTGAACTCCTCCAGGGCGTCCAGGTCCTCGCCGAGCCAGGAGACGGCCCGGCGGGTGTCCCGGCCCGGCCGGTCGCCGAGCCGCCAGCCGCTGGGCTCCACGCGCGCGTACAGCTCGACCAGCAGGCCGGCGGTGCGTCCGATCATGTCAGCGCCGGGGCCGCGCGCGGGCAGTTCGGGAAGGAAGGGGAAGTCCTCGAAGCTGCCGGTGGCGGTCTTGGCGGCCTCTCGGGCGTCGGTGCCGGGAAGCGAGCCGATGGCTGTCGCGGGGCCGAAGGAGGGGGTTGCGTTCACGGGGGAAGCCTAGGGTCGGTGGGCCGGCAGGGGGGGAAGGCGGTGAGTCGTCGGGTGCGGGCCGTGGGGGCCGGTCACCCCCGCGCGGCGGCTGCCGCACGGGAACGCGGCCCCCGCGCCCCTCGCGGGGCGCTCGGCCTCAGGACGTCTGTTCTCAGCCGCCGGGGCGGATGGTCAGGTCGTTGATCTCCGCGTCCCGCGGCAGGTCGAGGGCGGTCAGGATCGCGGTCGCCACGGACTCGGGGTCGATCCACTTCGCCGGGTCGTACTCCTTGCCCTCCTGCTGGTGGACCTTGGCCTGCATCGGGCTGGCCGTGCGGCCCGGGTAGACCGAGGTGACCCGCACGCCGTTGCCGTGTTCCTCGTGGCGCAGGGCGTCGGCGAGGGCCTTGAGGCCGTGCTTGGAGGCCGCGTACGCCGCCCAGCCCGCGTGGGCGTTCAGGCCGGCGCCGGAGTTGACGAACAGCACCTGGCCGCGGGCGGCGCGCAGCTGGGGCAGGAAGTGCCGGGTCAGCTCGGCCGGTGCGACCAGGTTGACGTTCAGCTGGTGGCGCCAGGACTTCGGGGTCAGCTCGCCGATCTGGCCGAGGTCGACCACGCCCGCGACGTGCAGGAGGGTGTCGACGCGGTCGGGGAGCGTCTGGTGCGAGAAGGCCCAGGAGAGCTTGTCCGGGTCCGCCAGGTCGCCCACCAGGGTGCGGGCGCCGGGGAACTCGGCGGCCAGTTCCTTCGCCCGCCCCGCGTCGCGCGCGTGCAGGACCAGGTCGTCCCCGCGCGCGTGCAGACGGCGGGCCACGGCGGCGCCGATGCCGGAACCGGCCCCGGTGATCACATGAGTTGCCATGAGGGCCATGCTCGCATCAGCCGGCGGGCCGGTTCGCCTCGAGGTGGGCGAGCGCGTCGGCGGGTTCGGCGGTGAAGTGCATCAGCTCCGCCAGCGGGCGGGGCAGGAATCCCTCGGCCTCCATGCGGCGGAACTGCTGCTCCAGGCCGTCGTAGAAACCGTCGGTGTTCAGCAGGACGACCGGCTTGTCCGTGCGGCGGTGCTTCTTGAGCTCCAGGATCTCGGTGGCCTCGTCCAGGGTGCCGGTGCCGCCGACCATGATCACCACGGCGTCGGACTTCTCCAGCAGCAGCCGCTTGCGCTCCGCGAGGTCGGCGGCGATCACCATCTCGTCGGCTCCCGGCCGGGCCTTGTTCGCCAGGAACTCGACGGTGACGCCCAGCAGCCTGCCACCGGCCTCGTGGACACCGTCCGCGACGACCTTCATCAGCCCGGTGTCGGAGCCGCCCCAGACGAGCGTGTGGCCGCCCTTGCCGATGAGTTCCCCGAAGTCACGGGCGGGCCGGGTGTAGCGCTCGTCCAGGTCGGCGGCGGAGAGGAAGACACAGATTCGCATGGGGCCAGGGTAGGCGGGAACAAGCGGGCGCCCGCCGCTGTCATCCCTGTATGGCTACTGGACACACGATCACCATCGAGAAGAGCGACCGGCCCGTGCGCGTGGTGCACGGCGACCTCGTGCTGGCCGAGAGCGACCGGCCCCTGATCCTGCGCGAGACCGGCAGCCCCATGCGGTACTACATCCCCGCCGAGGACGTCCGGCTGGATCTCCTGACCCCCTCCGAGACGCACACCGTCTGCCCCTTCAAGGGCACCGCGTCCTACTGGTCCCTGCCGGACGCGCCGGACCTGGTGTGGGCCTACCCCGACCCCAAGTCCGACGTCGCCGAGATCAAGGACCACCTCTGCTTCTACGAGGTCGAGGTCACCGGCTGAGTCTCAGGCGCGGGCCACGTCGGCGGTACGTACCGTCGAGGCGATCGTCGCCGACCCGACGACACGCGAGTCGTCGTACAGGACGATCGCCTGGCCCGGTGCCACGCCACGGACCGGCTCCGTGAACGTGACGCGCAGCTCACCGCCGACCAGTTCCGCGCGCACCTCGGTCTCGCCGCCGTGCGCGCGGAGCTGGGCGGTGTAGACGCCGGCGGCGGTGGGGGCGGTGCCGCACCAGCGCGGCCTGATGGCGGTCAGGGCGCTGACGTCCAGGGCGGCGGCGGGGCCGACCGTCACGGTGTTGTCGACGGGCGAGATGTCGAGGACGTAGCGCGGCTTGCCGTCGGCCGCGGGGGTGCCGATCCGCAGGCCCTTGCGCTGGCCGACGGTGAAGCCGAACGCGCCCTCGTGGGTGCCGACCTTGGCGCCGGACTCGTCGAGGATGTCGCCCTCGGCCTTGCCCAGGCGCCGGGCCAGGAAGCCCTGGGTGTCGCCGTCGGCGATGAAGCAGATGTCGTGGGAGTCGGGCTTCTTGGCGACGGCGAGGCCGCGGCGCTCGGCCTCGGCGCGGATCTCGTCCTTGGTCGTCAGGGTGTCGCCTAGCGGGAAGAGCGCGTGCGCGAGCTGCCGCTCGTCCAGGACGCCGAGGACGTAGGACTGGTCCTTCGCCATGTCGGAGGCGCGGTGCAGCTCGCGGGAGCCGTCGGGGAGCGTCACGATCTTCGCGTAGTGCCCGGTGCAGACGGCGTCGAAGCCGAGGGCGAGGGCCTTGTCGAGCAGGGCCGCGAACTTGATCTTCTCGTTGCAGCGCAGGCACGGGTTGGGGGTGCGTCCCGCCTCGTACTCGGCGACGAAGTCCTCGACGACGTCCTCGCGGAAGCGGTCGGCGAGGTCCCAGACGTAGAACGGGATGCCGATGACGTCGGCGGCGCGGCGGGCGTCCCGGGAGTCCTCGATGGTGCAACAGCCCCGCGCGCCGGTGCGGAAGGATTGCGGGTTCGCGGAGAGCGCGAGGTGGACGCCGGTGACGTCGTGGCCGGCTTCGGCGGCGCGGGCGGCGGCGACGGCGGAGTCCACGCCGCCGGACATGGCGGCGAGGACGCGGAGGGGACGGGTGCGCTGCGGGGTCTCAGTCATAGCCCCTCCAGGGTACGGGGGCGCGGGAACCGGGGCCCGCGGGTATCCGTTGGAGATCACATGGGGGCGACGACGGGTGATCGGGACCGGCGGATCGGGCGGCGGGCACTGCTGATCGGCGGGGCGGCGGCGGCCGCGGGCACGGTGGTGCTGACCAGGGACGAACTGACGCGGCTGTACTGGCGGCTGCCCGGCGTGCGCAAGGCGCGGGTGGCGGGCGCGGTGGACTTCAGGGGCGCGCGCTGGGTGGCCGCGTCACCGGCGAACTACCGCACGGCGAACCGGCCGGACGACTATCCGGTGGACCGGGTGGTCATCCATGTCACCCAGGGCGGTTACGCGAGCGCGGTGAAGGTCTTCCAGGACCCGGCGCACGAGGCGGCGGCGCACTACATCGTGCGCAAGGACGGGCGGATCACCCAGCTGGTGCGCGAGCTGGACGTGGCCTTCCACGCGGGCAACCGGTCGTACAACGAGCGCAGTGTCGGCATCGAGCACGAGGGGTTCGTGGACCGCCCGCAGGACTTCACCCCCGCGATGTACGCGGCGTCGGCGCGGCTGACGGCGGCGATATGCCGGCGGTACGGCATGGCGATGGACCGGGAGCACGTGATCGGCCACGTCGAGGTGCCGGGGACGGACCACACCGATCCGGGCCGGCACTGGGACTGGGACCGCTACATGGGCCTCGTGCGGCGGGCCGGACGGCCCTGACGGCCCTGACGGCCGGCGCGGTCCGTGGCTCGGCCCAGTGGGGTCGACCCGGTCCGGTCAGCTCAGTCCGGCGAGCCGGGCCCGTTCCACCGCGGGGCCGATCGCCTTGGCGACCGCCTCCACGTCGGCCTCGGTGGAGGTGTGGCCGAGCGAGAACCGCAGGGTGCCGCGGGCCAGGTCCGGGTCGGTCCCGGTGGCCAGCAGGACATGGCTGGGCTGGGCCACTCCGGCCGTGCACGCGGAGCCCGTCGAGCATTCGATGCCCTGGGCGTCGAGCAGCAGGAGCAGCGAGTCGCCCTCGCAGCCGGGGAAGGTGAAGTGGGCGTTGGCCGGCAGCCGGTCCACCGGGTCGCCGCCGAGGAGGGCGTCGGGTACGGCGGTGCGCACGGCGTCGATCAACTGGTCGCGCAGGGCGCCGATCTCGCGGGCGAACCACTCGCGGCGCTCGACGGCGAGGTGGGCGGCGACCCCGAAGGAGGCGATCGCCGGGACGTCCAGGGTGCCGGAGCGGACGTGCCGCTCCTGGCCGCCGCCGTGCAGGACGGGTACGGGGGTGTACTCGCGGCCCAGAAGCAGGGCGCCGATGCCGTAGGGGCCGCCGACCTTGTGGCCGGAGACGGTCATCGCGGCGAGGCCGGAGGCGGCGAAGTCGACCGGTGTCTGGCCGACGGCCTGGACGGCGTCGGCGTGCAGCGGGACGCCGAACTCGTTGGCCACGTCGGCGAGTTCGCGGACCGGCAGGACCGTGCCGATCTCGTTGTTGGCCCACATGACGGTGGCGAGGGCCACGTCGTCGGGGTTGCGGGCGATCGCCTCGCGCAGCGCCTCGGGGTGGACCCGGCCGTAACGGTCGACGGGGAGGTACTCGACGGTCGCGCCCTCGTGCTCGCCCAGCCAGTCGACCGCGTCGAGGACGGCGTGGTGCTCGACGGGGCTGGACAGGACGCGGGTGCGGGCCGGGTCGGCGTCGCGGCGGGACCAGTACAGGCCCTTGACCGCGAGGTTGTCGGCCTCGGTGCCGCCGGAGGTGAGGACGACCTCGCTGGGGCGGGCGCCGAGCGCTGCCGCGAGGGTCTCCCTGGATTCCTCGACCGTGCGGCGTGCCTTGCGGCCCGAGGCGTGCAGGGAGGACGCGTTGCCGGTGACGTGGAGGGCGGCGGTGAGCGCTTCCACCGCTTCCGGGAGCATCGGGGTGGTGGCGGCGTGGTCGAGGTAGGCCATGGTGGGCTCGATTCTACGGGGGGCGGGACAAGGGTCGCCCAGCCGCCGTAGGTGGCCTGTGCCGGTGTGCGGGTACCGGAGGTTCGCGGCTTGTCGCGCAGTTCCCCGCGCCCCTGAGGGGACGCTTGTGCGACCGCGCTGCTACAGGCTCCAGGAGATCGTGTTCGACGCCGCCATCGCGATCGCCAGGACTCCGAGGTCCGCCACGCCGAGGGCCAGGCCCAGGTACGCGCGGCCCTTGCGCGCCGTGCCGCGCCACAGGGAGACCAGCGACAGGACGATCGCGATCGGGCCGAGGAACAGGTTCAGGACCAGCAGGCCGAGGAGGCCGAGGATGAAGGACGCCACGGCCATGCCGTCGGCGTCGCGGGTACGGGGTTGCGGCCGGGTGGTGGCGGCCGGGGCGGTGAGGTGCAGCATGCTCAGCTCCTGGAGGTCGTGGTGGACGGTCAGTTGGCCGAGGTGCGGCGCCGGCGGGCGGTGCGCTCGCGGAGCGCGAAGACGGCCAGCCAGACGGCGATCACTGCGGCGATTCCCGCGGTGACGTCGAGCGGCGCGTGGGCCACGGTGCCCAGCACCACGCCGAGCAGCATGAGTGCGGCGACGAGGAACAGCATGGGATGAGATCCCCCCTCCGTTACATTTGGGTGAACGGTTGTAGTAACAGTTGTTCACTGACTTCGAGTCTAGCAACTCCGACGGCTTTTCAATTCCGGAGAACAGTTGTTAACTGGATGACATGAGTCACACCCTCGGCATCCGGCAGGCCCAGAAGCAGAAGACCCGCCAGGCCTTTCTGGACGCGGCGCTGGCGCTGCTGGAGGAACAGAGCCTGAGCAGCCTGGGGCTGCGGGAGGTCACCCGGGCCGTGGGGGTCGCCCCGACCGCCTTCTACCGGCACTTCCGCTCCACCGCCGACCTCGGCGTGGCCCTGGTCGACGAGGCGCTCGGCAGCCTGCATCCCATGGTGCGCGCGACCGTCTCCACCCCCGGCCCGGAGCGCGTCACGCGCGCCGTGCGGCTGATCGCGGACCACGTGGCCGCGCACCCGGCGCACGTCCGGTTCATCGCGAGGGAGCGGCACGGCGGGGTGCAGCCGGTGCGCGAGGCCATCCGGGACCAGCTGGCCCGGTTCGCCGAGGAGGTCAAGTCCGAGCTGGCCAAGGACCCGGAGGCCGCCGGGTGGAACGACGAGGACCTGCTGATGCTGGCCCACCTCTACGTGGACCAGATGCTCATCACCGCGTCCCTGTTCCTGGAGACCCTGGAGTCGCCGGAGCCGTCGCAGGCGGAGCGGGACCGCGTCGCCCAGACCGCCGCCCGCCGGATGCGCCTGATCAGCCTCGGCCGTCAGCACTGGCTGGACCAGGACGGGTGACGGCAGGGGCGGTGCGGCGACCGTAAGAGGCCGTACGGCGCCCGGTGTCAGCTCTTCGTCACCCGCCTCGCCACCCCGGCCGGTGCCCCCGGCCGCACCGCCCCTGCCGTACGACGGCCGTACGAGGCCGTACGAGGCCCGGTGTCAGCTCTTCGTCGCCCGCGTCGCCACCCCGACCGGTGCCCCGCCGGGCGCCGCGCCGCCGGCGCATGGCCCCCCTGACCGGCGCCGCAGCCGCCGGGGCCGCCCCGGCCGCCCCCCGGAGCGCCGCTCGGCATGCCGGTGGGGGTGCCCGGTCGGCCGCGCCGTGGAGGTGGCTGTGGGCGCACCCGACGGGGCTCCGCCCGGCGCGCCGGAGGCGTTACCGGACGGCGCCCGACAGGATGGCGACGGCCCGGAGCCGCCGCTGCCGGAGGGCGACGGCGCCCGGCCTGCGGCTCGGGCAAGGCGCGGCTCAGGAAAGCGCGCCGGGACGGGTCCGACCCGAGGCGTCAGCCGAGGCGGACCCGGGCCAGCTGCCGGGACTGGGCGACCAGCCGGTCGTTGCTGTCCCAGACCTCGGCGTCCTCCTCCAGGAAGCCGCCGGCCAGGTTGCGAGTCGTGACGGAGACGCGCAGCGGGCCGGGGGCGGGAAGGTGGCGGACGTGGACGGTGAGTTCGACCGTGGGGACCCAGCCCTTGAGGCCGATCTCGAAGGCGGTGGGCGGCAGCGCGTCGACCGCCAGGAGCAGGGCGAGGGGGTCGGCGTCCCGGCCGTCCGCGAGCCCGAACCAGGAGCGCATCTCCCCCTTGCCGGAGGGCGCGCCGAGGGCCCAGCCGAGGGTCGACGGGTCCAGCTTGAGCATCAGCCGCTCGGTGATGGCGGAGCTGCCGTCGACCGGAGCCGGACCGTCCTCGGGGCCGAAGCACCGGTCCATGGGCGGGATGGCGGGCGGGGTCGCCGTGGTGCGGACGTCGTCGGGGAGGGCGGCGAGGTCGCCGTAGGAGGCGAGGACCCGGATGCGTTCGACCTCGTTGCCGTCGGCGTCGTACTGGAAGAGGGAGGCCTGGCCGGTGGAGAGGGTGCGGCCGGTGCGGACGGTGTCCGTGCGGATCACGGCCGGGCCCGGCTGGGACGCGGTCAGGTAGTGCGCGGAGACGGTGAACGGGTCCGGATGCGGCAGCGTGTCCGCGAGGGCCCGGCCGAGGACGGCCAGCAGGTAGCCGCCGTTGACGGCGCTGATGATGGTCCAGCCGGCGGAGAGGTCGACGTCGTAGACCCCGGGCGCGCGCCGGGTGACCGCGGTGTCGCGGTCGAACTCGCTGTCGCCGATCACGGCCCGCGTGGAAGCTGCTTCTGGCATGCCAGAACAGTACAAGAGGTGATTACTAAGCGGTAGCTTTTGTGACGCACACACCAGCCGCCCCCTGGGTAAGGGATCCACCCGCCGGGTGAGGTTCCGGCAATTTCTGGGTAAGTATCCGGACACGTCCGTAACCCGGAGCCGGTCGTTCCCCTCTATGGGGACATGAGCCTCACCGGGACGCCGTTCCTCTACACCACCATCGTCCTGTCCGTGGTCGCCCTCATAGTCCCGCTCGTCCTGTGGTCCAGGGTGCGCGGGCCCAAGGCCGTGCGTGCCGCGGCCCGGGTTCTGATGCTGCTGTTCGCCCAGGCCACCGCGGTGACGCTGATCTTCGTGATGGTCAACAACCAGAACAACCTGTACGACAACTGGGCCGACCTGCTCGGTACCGGCAACCACGTCCAGCGGGCCGCGAACCTCGGCCAGGACGGCACCGGTGGCATGGCGCTGCGACGGCTGCCCAAGGTGACGCAGCAGTTCGCGGCGGCCGACGGACCGGCCATGCACGCGGCCGGCGGCGTGCGGGTCACCCAGCTCAAGGGCCGGGTCTCGGGCGTCGACGCCGAGGTCTACGTCTGGCTGCCGCCCCAGTACGGCGAACCGGCCTACCGCCACCACCGGTTCCCGGTGGTGGAACTGCTGCCCGGCTACCCCGGCTCGGCCAAGGCCTGGTTCGGCTCCCTGAAGGTGCACGAGCAACTGGAGCCGCTGATGCGCAGCGGCCGGGTCGCGCCCTTCATCCTGGTGGCGCCGCGCACCAACCTGCTGGCCGGCACGGACACCGGCTGCGCGAACGTCCCGGGCACCGTCAACGCCGACAGCTGGCTGAGCATCGACGTGCCGAGGATGGTGAGCGACAACTTCCGCGCCGCGGCCGGGCCCGCGAACTGGGCGGTCGCCGGGTACTCGGCGGGCGCGCACTGCGCGGTCAAGCTGGCCGTCGCCCACCCGGACCGCTACCGGGCCGCGATCAGCCTGTCGGGCTACAACGACCCGATCGGCGAACGCAATTCGCTCACCGCGCAGAGCGTGACCCTGCGCGAGCGGAACAACCCCTACCTGCTGCTGCGCAAGGCGCCCGTCCCGCCCCGGATCGCCCTCTACCTCTCCGGCGAGTCCGGCGACGGCTACCAGGCCGCGGTGGCGCTCGAACAGATCGCCAAGGCACCGACCACCGTGCACGTGGTGTTCCTGCCGCACAGCGCGGGCGGTCACAACATGGCGCTGTGGCGGCCTCAGGTGCCGTCCGTCTTCGAGTGGCTGACGGTCAACATGGGCCAGAGCCACCTGAGGTCCGGCACTACTCCTCGCGAACCGTCGTCCGCCGGTTCCACGCGCGCGGCGCTCGCCAGTGGAACCGCATCGCGAGCAGGCGCAGCACGAAAGCGGTGACGACCGCGAGCCCGCTGGTGAGCGGGGTCAGCTCGTCGTAGCGGATGCACACGGCCACCAGGGTCGCCCCGACGATCGCCGGGACCGCGTACAGGTCGCGGTCCCAGCGCAGCAGCGAGGGGACCTCGTTGGCGAGCACGTCCCTGAGCACACCGCCGCCGACCGCGGTGGCGAGCCCGAGGGCCACCGAGGAGGTGAGGTTGAGGCCGTAGGAGTAGGCCTTCGTGGTGCCGGTCACGCAGAACAGACCGAGGCCGGCGGCGTCGAAGACCAGCACCGCGGACTGGATGCGTTCGACGTGCGGGTGCAGGAAGAACACCACGAGCGCCGTGAGCAGCGGGGTGACGAAGTAGCCGAGGTCCGTGAAGGCGGCCGGGGGCACCGCGCCGATGATCACGTCCCGGAAGATCCCTCCGCCCAGCGCGGTGACCTCGGCGAGGACGGCGATGCCGAAGACGTCGAAGTTCTTGCGGACGGCCAGCAGCGCGCCGGAGATCGCGAAGACGAAGATGCCGATGACATCGAGCGTGTGCTGGACGGAGGGAGAGAAGAGTTGCTGGAGCTGCACCCTGACATTGTGACCTGTCAGGGTGCGTGAACCTTACAAAGCCAGGCTCACAGGGCGGGTTTCCCTGGAGTGAACAGCCAGGTCTGGAAGAGGTCGTCCAGTTGCTGCCCGGAGACCTTCTCCGCGAGCCTGATGAAGTCGGCGGTGTCGGCGTTGCCGTAGCGGTGCAGCTTCGTCCAGGCGGGCAGCAGCTTGAAGAACGCGGTGTCCCCGATGCGTTCGCGCAGCATCTGGAGGGTCATGGCACCGCGCTGGTAGACGGCCGAGGCGAACATCGTGTCGCGCTGCGGGTCGGCGACCACGGTCTGCCAGAAGGCGTTGTCGGCGGGGCGGGAGTTGTAGCCGGCCAGGAAGGAGTCGTGGGCCGAACGGGTGCCCTGGTGCTCCGCCCACAGCCACTGGGCGTAGGTGGCGAAGCCCTCGTTGAGCCAGATGTCCTTCCACTGCGCCACGCTCACCGAGTCGCCGAACCACTGGTGGGCCAGCTCGTGCACGATCGTGGACTCGTTGCGCACCGCCGAGTAGGCCGGCTTGCTCTGCACCTCCAGCGAGAACCCCGCCTCCGGCATGTCGTCGACGATGGCGCCGGTCTCCTCGAAGGGGTACGGCCCGAAGAGCGTGGACCAGTAGTCGGTGGCGGCCGCGGTCACGGCGTACACGTCGACGCTGTTGCTGTTCGCGAGGACCGGGTCGATGGCGACGTAGATCGGGATGCCGGAGGGCGTCCTCCCGGTCCGCACGTCGAACTTCCCGATGGTGGCGGTGGCGAGGTAGGTCGCCATGGGCCTGCTCTCGCGCCAGTGCGTGTACGTCGAGGCACCCTTGTCGTAGGTCGAGACCAGCCGTCCGTTGGACACGCCGGTCAGCCCCTTCGGGGCCTTGATCCGGATGTCGTAGGTGGCCTTGTCGGAGGGGTGGTCGCTGGACGGGAACCAGGTGGAGGCGGCGTTGGGCTCGCAGGCGACGAAGACGCCGTCGGGGGTCTTCATCCAGCCGTAGTCGGAGCCGAAGACGATGGGGCCGGTGAGGGCCTCGGGTATGCCGCCGTAGGTGACCGAGACGGTGAACTCGCGCCCCTTGGGCAGCGTGCTTCTCGGCGTGATGGTGATCTCGTCGCCGCTGCGCGTGAAACGGGCGTTCCTGCCGTTCACCTCGACCCGTGCGACCTCCAGCTTCTGAAGGTCGAGATCGAAGGAGGAGAGGTTCTGGGTGGCCCGTGCGGTGAGGGTCGTGACACCGTCGAGGCGGTCGGTGTCCGGGTTGTACGCCACGTCGAGGTCGTAGTGGCGGGCGTCGAAACCGCCGTTGCCCAGCTCCGGGAAGTAGGGGTCGCCGATGCCGGGGGCGCCCTGGACGGGGGCGGGTGCGGCCGCGATGACGAAGGAGGCGGCTGCCGCGGTGGCGACAGCCGCCAGACGTGCCGAACGGGAGAGTTTCATGAGTCGTCCCTTTCGCGCGTGCGCCGATACGTCGGACGCGGACGACTCTGAACTCTCCCGTTCAGGCATGTACATGACTTTGCCAACTTGTCATGTGTTACTTGTCCGTTGACTCCTGGCCCGCGTCCTCGGACGACGCGGCGGGCTCGGTGGACCCGGTGGACCCGGAGTCCTCCGCCGCCTCGGTGATCCGCGCGGCCTCGGCCGGCGTCACGGGCTCGGCCGGCTCCGCGGACTCCGCGGTCTCGGCCACCTCCGCCGCCACCGCAGCCGACGTCTCCGCCGACTCCGCCAGCACCTCGTCGGAGACCAGCTCGGCCGCCTCCTTGGCGGCGGTCAGCAGCACCGTGTCCTGCGGGGCCTGGTCCTCGAAGGCCTCCGGGTGGTGGCAGGCGACCTGCTGACCGGGCTTCAGCTCGACGAGCACCGGCTCGGTCGTCCGGCAGATCTCCGTCGCCTTCCAGCACCGGGTGTGGAAGCGGCAGCCGCTCGGCGGCGAGATCGGCGAGGGCACGTCACCCTTGAGCAGGATCCGGTCGCTCTTGGCGTTCTTGCGCCGCGGGTCCGGGATCGGCACCGCCGACATGAGCGCCTTGGTGTACGGGTGCATCGGCGCCTTGTACAGCGACTCGCGGTCGGCCAGCTCCACGATCTTGCCGAGGTACATCACCGCGATGCGGTCCGAGACGTGCCGGACCACCGAGAGGTCGTGCGCGATGATCACGTACGTCAGGCCGAGCTCCTGCTGGAGGTCGTCCAGCAGGTTGACGACCTGGGCCTGGATCGACACGTCCAGCGCGGACACCGGCTCGTCCGCCACGACCAGCTTCGGCTTCAGGGCGAGCGCGCGGGCGATGCCGATGCGCTGGCGCTGACCGCCGGAGAACTCGTGCGGGTAGCGGTTGAAGTGCTCGGGGTTGAGGCCCACGACCGACAACAGCCGCTGGACCTCCGCCTTGACACCGCCGGGAGGCGTGACGCCCTGGAGCTTGAACGGGGCGCTGATGATCGTGCCGATGGTGTGGCGCGGGTTCAGCGACGAGTACGGGTCCTGGAAGATCATCTGCACGTCGCGGCGCAGCGGACGCATCCCGCCGACCCCGAGGTGGGTGATGTCCTTGCCCTCGAACTCGACCTTGCCGCCGGTCGGCTCCAGCAGCCGGGTGATCAGCCGGCCCATCGTCGACTTGCCGCAGCCCGACTCGCCCACGACGCCCAGCGTCTCGCCGGCCTTGACCTCGAAGTCGAGGCCGTCGACCGCGTGCACGGCTCCGACCTGCCGCTGGAGCAGGCCCTTCTTGATCGGGAAGTGCTTCTGGAGCCCGGTCACCTTCAGCAGGGTCTCGCCGTGGGCGGCGTCCTTGGTGAGGGTGGCACCTTCGCTCTGCGCAGGGATGGTCACCGCTTTGTCCTCGCTCACAGCTTCGGCGCAATCTCTTCGGTCCAGATACGCTCCCGCTGCTCCTGCGTCATGTGGCAGGCGGCCCAGTGCTGGCTGCCGACCTCGGTCAGCTCGGGGCGGACCGTGCGGGTGACGTTGTCCTTCGGGACGTCGGCGTACGGGCAGCGCGGGTTGAAGGCGCAGCCGGACGGGACGTTGATCAGGGAGGGCGGGGAGCCCTTGACCGGGATCAGGCGGTCCTGCTGCTCACGGTCGAGCCGCGGCATCGAGCCGAGCAGACCCCAGGTGTAGGGGTGGCGGGGCTCGTAGAACACCTTGTCGGCCGGACCCCGCTCGATGCAGCGTCCGCCGTACATCACCAGGATGTCGTCGGCGAGTTCGGCGACGACGCCCAGGTCGTGGGTGATGATGATGACCGCGGAGCCGAACTCCGTCTGCAGATCCCGGATCAGGTCGAGGATCTGCGCCTGGACGGTCACGTCCAGGGCCGTCGTCGGCTCGTCCGCTATCAGCAGCTCGGGGTTGTTCACCAGCGACATCGCGATCATCGCGCGCTGACGCATACCGCCCGAGAACTCGTGCGGGTAGTTGTCGACGCGCTTGTCGGGCTGCGGGATCCCCACCCGGTCGAGCATCTCGACCGCGCGGCGCTTGGCGGTCTTCTTGTCGACGTCGTGGTGGATCCGGTACGCCTCCACGATCTGCTGGCCGATCGTGTAGTACGGGTGCAGCGCGGACAGCGGGTCCTGGAAGATCATCGCCATGTCCCGGCCGCGCAGCTTGCGCACGTGGTCGGGGTCGGCGGACAGCAACTCGGTGCCGTCCAGCCAGATCTCGCCGGAGATCTGCGCCTTGCGCTTGCCGTACTGGCCGGCGGTGTGCAGGCCCATGATGCCGAGCGAGGTCACCGACTTGCCGGAGCCGGACTCTCCCACGATGCCGAGGGTCTTGCCCTTCTCCAGCGAGAAGCTGAGTCCGTCGACGGACTTGACCAGGCCGTCGTCGGTCGGGAAGTGCACCTTCAGGTCGCGCACTTCCAGGAAGGACGTCGGGGCGGGTGAAGCGGAGGTGGGCTCGCCCAGGGCGGCCCCGCTCTTGCTCAGGTCGGTCATGTGAGCCTCACTCGGGGGTCGATCACGGCGTACAGGATGTCCACCACGAGGTTGGCGATCAGCACCGCGAGAGAAGTGATCAGGGTCACGCCCAGGATGATGGGCAGGTCCTGGTTGCGGATGGCGTCGAGCACCGCGCGGCCGAGGCCGGGCAGGTTGAACGTCGACTCCGTCAGGATGGCGCCTCCGATGAGGGCGCCGAGGTCCATGCCGAGCATGGTCAGGATCGGGGTCATCGTGGAGCGCATGGCGTGCTTGCCGATGACCGTCTGCTCCTTGAGGCCCTTCGCGCGCGCCGTGCGGATGTAGTCCTCGCCCAGGATCTCCAGCATGGTGGCGCGGGTGATCCGGGCGTACATCGCCGCGTAGAGGAACGCGAGGGTGATCCAGGGCAGGATCATGCCGCCGAACCAGCCGCCGATGCTCTGGTCGAGGGGCACGTACTGCGCGTCGATCCATTTCAGCCCGAAGGCGAAGATCGCCAGGCTGAGCAGACCGGTGAAGTAGATGGGCAGGGAGACACCCGCCAGGGCGACGACCATCGCGCCGCGGTCCCAGATGGTGCCCCGCTTGAGAGCGGAGAGCACACCGGCCGCGACACCGAAGATCAGCCACAGCACGGCGGCACCGAGCGCCAGACCCAGGGTCACCGGGAAGCGGTCGGTGAGCACCGGCCAGACGGCCTGCTCGCTGCGGAAGGAGTAACCGAAGCAGGGCGCGGCGCAGTGCGTGACGTCGCCGCCGCCCGAATAGGTGCGGCCGGCGAAAATCCCCTTGAAGAACTCCCAGACCTGGGAGTAGATCGGGTCGCTGAGACCCAGCTTCTGCCGCACGGCCTCGACCGCAGCCGGGTCGGCCTGCTTCCCCACGAAGCTCGCGGCGATGTCGACGCCTGCCCACTTGGGGACGAGGAAGAAGATGCCGAAGACCACCATGACGATGACCACGAGCATCACAGCGGCGGCGAACAGCCGCCTGATCAGGTAAGCGAGCACAGCTTACGGCCCGCCGCCGGGCCGCGGGCCACCGGAGGTCTTCCGATGGCCCGCGACCACGCGACGCCGGCCTTCACCTGCCTTTCGTGCCGTACGGCGGGTGTGCCGGGATTACTTCGCGGACTTCAGACCGAGGTTCACGAAGTCGTACATGCCGCTGTAGTTGTCCGACGTGTACACGTTCGCGAGGTTGTCGCTACGCCAGTTGATGAACTTCTCGAAGGTGAAGGGCAGGTAGTACGCGCCCTCCATGACCTTGTGGTTGATCTCGGTCGAGATCTTGGTCTTGCCCGCGTCGTCCAGCGTGGTGACGTACTGGGAGAACAGACCGTCGATCGTCTTGTCCTTGATCAGGGCGTAGTTGTTGTTACCGCTCTGCAGGATGTACTTGCTGTCCCACAGCGGCAGACCGAAGCCCTGGACGGTCGGGAAGTCCGGACCCCAGCCCATGATGATGATGCCGTAGTTCTTCTTCTTGACGTTCGACGGGCTGCCGATGATGCCGGCCGTCTGCGAACCGTCGTACTGGTCGATCTGGGCGTTGATGCCGATCTTCTTCAGCGACGCCTGGAGCGACTGGGCCGTGGCCACCTCGACCGGCTTGTTGTTGCGGACCGCGATGGTGGTGGAGAAGCCGTTCGGCTTGCCGCAGGCCTTCAGGGCTTCCTTGGCCTTCGCGGCGTTGCCGCCCTTGTTGGCACCGGCGATGCTGTACGGGTCGTACTTCTGGCCCTCGGAGCCCGGGACGGACGGCGGGAGCATGTTGGTGCCGATGTCACCACCGGCGATCGGGCCACCGCGCGCGGTCTGCAGCGAGACGTGGTCCGCACCGAGGATGACGGCCTTGCGGCACTCGATGTTGTCGAACGGCTTCACGCTCTGCGGGAAGACCGCGTAACGGATGTAGCCGGAGACCGGGTTGTCCAGGTTGCCCTTGTGCTCCTTCAGGGCGGTGGTGCGGCCCTGCGGGGACATGCCCGTCTGGTTGATGTCCAGGTCCAGGTCACCGTTGAGCAGGCGCTGGTCCAGCTGGTTGGCGTCCGAGAAGAACTGGACGGTGATCTTGTCGGGGTAGGCCTTGCGGACCGGGTCCGAAGCCTGCTTCCACTCGGTGTTGCGCACCAGCGTCAGGCTCTTGCCGGGGCTGTACGACTCGAACTTGTACGGGCCGGAGGAGAACGGCTTCAGGCCGTACTTGGACTTGGTGTCCATGTCCTGGCGGACCGGCGAGGCGGAGACCAGGCCGAGGACCTCCTGGAAGTCCGAGTTGGCCTCGGGGAGGTGGAAGACGATCGTCTTGTCGTCCGGCGTGGTGATGGACTTCAGGCCCAGGTGGTCCTTGGAGGTGTCCTTGTAGGGACCCTTGTACTCGCCCTTGGGGTCGAGGAAGTCCTTCAGGTACGTCGGGCCGCCGGACAGCACGTCCTGCGCCCAGACGCGCTCGATGCCGTACTTGACGTCCTTGGACGTGATCGGCTTGCCGTCCTCCCACGTGACGCCGTCACGCAGGGTGTACGTGTAGGTCTTGCCGCCGTCCGAGACCTTCGCGAGACCGGTGGCGAGGTCCGGGGTCAGTTCGGCGCCGGCCTTGCCCGGCTCCGTCTTGCCCGTGACCAGCTGGCGGCTGTAGTAGCGCGCGAAGTTCCACATGAAGCCGTAGTAGCCGCGCGTGGTGTCCCACGAGTCGGCGTCCTGGGCTCCACCGAAGCGCAGCGTGCCACCCTTCTTGGCCAGCGAGGCCTGGGCGACCTTGTTGTTGGCCGCGTCGAAGCCGGCGGCGCCGTTCTTCGAACCGCCGCCGTTGTCGTCGCTGCTGCCGCCGCACGCCGCCGTGGTCAGCAGTGCGGCGACCGCAGCAGCGGCGGCAAAGGCCTGCTTACGCCGCCCTGAGGTGCGTTGGGTTGTCACGATCTCGGATCCTCCGGATTAGATGAGAGACCCCGTGTTGGTGCCACGGGACGCTTGGGGTACGGCAGTTCAGCGGGAGGCCTTCGGGTCCAGCGCGTCACGCACGCCGTCGCCGAAGAGGTTGAAGGCGAGCACGGTGATGAAGATCGCCACACCCGGAACCACCATGTACATGGGGTCGGACTCGTAGTAGTCGATCGCGCTCGACAGCATCTGTCCCCAGGACGAGGTGGGCGGCTTGACGCCGACGCCCAGGAAGCTGAGGGCCGCCTCGGTGAGGATGTTGGTGGGGATCATCATCGTCGTGTAGACGATGATCGGCGCGACCAGGTTCGGCAGCAGTTCCTTGAACAGGATGTAGAACCGGCCGGCGCCCAGGGAGCGGGCGGCCTCGACGTACTCGCGCTCACGCATCGAGAGCGTCTGGCCGCGCACCACGCGTCCGATGTAGGGCCAGCCGAAGAATCCGATGACCAGGATCATCACGAACACGCGCACGTTGGAACCGGACAGGCCGAGCATGTTGTTCGGCATGACGGAGACCAGGGCGATCGTGAAGAGCAGCTGCGGGAAGGCCAGCAGGCCGTCCATCACGCGGCTGATGAACGAGTCCACCCAGCCGCCGAAGAAGCCCGCCAGGATGCCGAGGACGGTGCCCAGCACCACCGCGACGAGGGCGGAGAGGAAGCCGACCAGGAGGGACACCCGGGCGCCGTAGAGGATCCGGGCGAGGATGTCGCGGCCGTTGACCGGCTCGACGCCCAGCAGGTGGTCGCCGCTGATGCCGCCGAGGGACCCCTTGGGGGTGCCGAACAGCGGGTCGATCAGCGTCTCGTTGTAGGCGTCCGGATCCTGGCCGAGCAAGTGGGTGATCACTGGCGCGAGGAGGGCGACCACGATGAGGACGAGCACGACTACGCCGCCCGTGAGGGCGAGCTTGTCCCGCTTCAGGCGCTCCCAGGCGATCCGGCCCAGGGAACGCCCCTGAACGGCCTTTTCGCCGGCGGTCGCCGCCGCCGCTTCCTCGGCCGCGCTCGGGGCCGCTTCCGCGGTCGGCTCGTGCAATGGTGCCGTCATCTGGCAGGGACCCCTCTCAACCGGCTGTAGCCGGCTTGCACTTGCCGCTGGTAGCGGCATGATCACTCTCTCCTGGGCAGGGGTGAACACCCCTTGGAGCGCGAGTCTTCAACGCCGCGGCGACCAGTTACCAGAGTTGACGGTGAATGGATGCGCAACCGTGATACGAGCAAACGGTTTCGTTATCCGAACGACGGGTAACACCTGTCGGACAGGGGCAAGCCTGGCAAGACGCCACATCAGCGCCGCAAAGCCTCCGGTCTACACGCGGAGACCCGCCCGCCCGCACGCCCGGATCCCGGCCACACCCGAGGCTCCCGTGATCTGGATCACAGCGCGGTGAAGGGAATTCACCAACGGAATTGAGGATTCCCCGTCCCGGAATACCGGGACCCGCGGGATTCCTTTTGCGACGCGTTCACGGCGGCTCCGGCGCCGTCGCCGCCGGGCGTCCGCCTCCGCGCCCGCGACGGCCGCGTACGAGGTCAGCCGGTCGGTGCCGGTCCTCGGGCGCTCAGGCGCTCCGTCAGGGGCACCACGCCCGGTTCCTCGCGCCGGAGGCCCGGCGGCGGTCACGTGGCACTGCGGGAATTCCCGTGCCGGTGATCCCGAATCCGCCCGCACGACAAAAGACCGCGCCCGTCCTTTCGAGGACGGGCGCGGTGCGGTCGTTCGCTCAGTAGCCGGCGGGCGCCGGCGGATAGCCGTAGCCCGCGGCCGGTGCCGGTGCCGCGTGGGCCTCGCGGTCGTAGAACGGGCGGGCGGCCGCCCGCATCCACAGCACCACCGGGTCGAACTCGTCGGTCATGGCGACCGTCGACACCGGCAGCCCGTCCGGCACCGCCCCGATGGACTGCTGCATCATCGCCCGCACCGAGTCCACGGCCGGCGGCGACGTGTCGTACACGTCGAGCCCGATGGCGAGGTACGGATCGCCGAGCGCCGGCTGCACCCAGGCCCGCCGCAGCGAGCGGACGGCGGGCGTGCGGTGGGCGTTCTGCGCGAGCAGCGCGTAGAACTGCGGGACCTCGATGGACGGTTCGGCCAGGCGCAGCGGGCCCGCGGGCTGGCGCTCCAGACCGGTCGCGATGCGCCGCAGGTCCGGCCACGGGATGCCGACCCCGCCGCCCGGGGCGTGCGGGTTGAGCCACAGGCCGAAGTGGTCGGGATAGAGCGTGCGGGCCACGTCGAGGCCGTCGACGACCTCGTAGGAGCGGTTCCAGCCGCTCGCCGACAGTTCCTGGGCGGAGGTCACGCAGGGCGCGTAGCCGTGGCCGTCGACCTCCATGTTCCCGTACTGGGCGTCAGGGGAGCCGCCCTGGCCGTGCCAGAGGAGCATCCAGACCTGACCGGAGGACGGCGTGGCGAGGGCGCGGAGGAGTGCCTCGTAGGCGTCGTACCGCCCGGGGGCTACCTGGCGCAGCATGTGCTCGACCTGCCCGGCCGCCGCGGTGCCGCTGGCGCTCACGTGTTACCGCCCCTTCATTTGTCGCCCCGCCTTCGGGGACAGCTTAAGCGCCGAGGGAGTGCGGGCCGATGGTTCGTCGGCGGCCGCGGACCTCGTCGTGGCCCGGCGCGCGGTTCCCCGCGCCCTGGGTCCGTGGCCCGCGGTTCGCCTCCCGTGGCCGTACTCGTCTCTAGTGGCCGAACTGGTAGAAGGGCCGGACCTTCTCCCGCATCCAGTGGCCCACCGGATCGTCCGCGACGTCGAGCAGGACCAGGTTGACCGGCCACGTGACCGGGACCCGGCCCAGCGCCCGGCCCAGCGCCTCCAGGGGCAGCGCCCTGATGTCGCCCTCCCACTGGGAGAGTTCGACGCCCACGAACATCACCGGGTCCGCCGTCTCGACCACGGCGAGGCAGCGGCGGGCCGTGGCGACCACGCCGGTGGCCGCGAACTCCGCGGAGGCCGCCGCCAGGAAGTCCATGGGGTCGTCCTGCCAGTCCGGTTCGAAGAGCCGGACCCGGCCGCCCGAGGCGATGCCGTCCAGTTCGCTGAGGCCGGCCCGGCACAGCTCGGCGACCGCCTCGGGCGGCAGCGGGACGCCCACCATGCCACCGGGGTTCACGGCGATGCCGACCTGCGGGGGCAGCCCGCGGGCGAACTCGACGGCCGGGGCGACCGTGTACGACAGGTGGGAGCCGGCCACCTGGCGGAACTGCTCCTCGGAGCTGAAGACCGGCACGTACACCCGGCCCTCGATCTCCGTGGTGGGCAGGTCGAGGGAACCGCTGTGCGGGCCGCCGCCCTCCGGCAGCGGGATCCACAGGAAACTGCGGCCGAGTACCTCGATGAGCCGGCCGGCGGCCGCGGGAACGCCGAGGGAGGCCGACAGGACCTCCTCCAGTTCGTTGCCGGGCCAACCGCCGTGCGGGTGGGGGTGCGCCTGTGCCGGGAAGTCCGCGGGAAGGTCCGCCGGGAAGTCCATCTGCCTACCGCCTGCTGGAAACCGCTGCTGCTGAGTCCGAAAAGGCTATCGGGTGGCTGTGACAATGCCCCACCCTCCGAGCCGCCCACCCATGCGGAGGGCCTCACTCCGCGGGCTTCTCCGGCTCGCGGAAGGCGATCCGGCACAGGACGTCGGCCGCGTCCCGGTCGAGCAGCACCGCCGAGCCGACGCCCCGGGGCAGCCCGCCCCTCTCCACCGCGCGCACCAGCCGGGACGCGGCGTGGCGGTGGCGCAGGAAGGCGTACCGGGAGACGCCGCGGCCCCGCGCGCGCTGGCCGTCCAGCGCCGCGCCCGGCGGGACGTCCAGGAGCAGCAGGTGCAGGGTGGCGCCGCGGCGGCGGGCCGCGCGGGCCAGCCATTCGCGCACCCAGGCCTGGGTGCCGCAGTCGTGCACCACCACGCCCTCGCCGCCGCGCAGCGCGCGGCGCAGTCCGGCGTAGTGGGCGAGGCGGACGAGCGGGCGGTAGAGGGCGTAGGGCAGGAAGCGGGCCAGGCGGGCGTCCCAGCGGTCGCGGGTGTCCTGGGAGTCGATCCGGATGCCCTGGACGGCGCGGTGCATCAGGGTGGACTTGCCGCTGCCCGGCAGGCCGGTGACCACGACCAGGTCACGGGGGCCGAAGAGGAGGCCGTGCGGGCTGCGGCCGGTCCGGTCGCGCAGGTCGCGGACGACCCGCGCCGGGCCCTCCTCGTGCCGCTCGCGGGCCGGGGCGGCCGGCTGTCCCGGCAGGGCGATGCCCGTCGTCACGTACGCCGTGGTCCTTGTCACCGTGACCGTCCTCCCTGGGGGTTCAGGAAAGGTTCTCCCCGCTTAGTGTAAAGAGAAGGTAATGCACGGTGTCTCGCGGTTCCGTCCGCTTCCGGCCACAGGCCTGTCACAAAGCCCGGCCCGGCGTGCAATGATGTGCGCGCCAACTGCATACCGGCCGTTTGAATCCGCGCGGGAGAGTCCCTGGCAGTGTTCGCCGGGGCGCCGAAGGAGCAAGTCCCTCCCTTGAATCTCTCAGGCACCGTTACCGCGCGGGCGAGGCACATCTGAAAAGCGGACCGCCCACCGGCGGTCCCACCCAAGGTGCAAGCCGTGACCACGTCCGTGGTCGAGGCGAACCTCTCAGGTTCCGATGACAGATGGGGAGGACCGACCTCGCCTGTCATGCCCTGGGATCTTTGGGAGACGACCGACCGATGAGCAGTTCCGATTCCGCTGGACCGCGCCGTACCGCGCTCGATGCCCTGCATCGCTCGCTCGGCGCCACCATGACCGACTTCGCCGGCTGGGACATGCCCCTGCGCTACGGCTCCGAGCGCGACGAGCACGTCGCGGTGCGGACCAGGGCAGGCCTCTTCGACCTCTCCCACATGGGCGAGATCGCGGTGACCGGCCCGCAGGCCGCCGCCCTGCTGAACCACGCCCTGGTCGGCAACATCGCCTCCGTCGGCGTGGGCCGCGCCCGCTACACCATGATCTGCCGGGCCGACGGCGGCATCCTCGACGACCTGATCGTCTACCGGCTGGCCGAGACCGAGTACCTGGTCGTGGCCAACGCCTCGAACGCCCAGGTGGTCCTCGACGCGCTGACCGAGCGTGCCGCCGGCTTCGACGCCGAGGTGCGCGACGACCGGGACGCGTACGCGCTGATCGCCGTCCAGGGGCCGGAGTCGCCCGGGATCCTGAAGTCGCTCACGGACGCCGACCTGGACGGCCTCAAGTACTACGCCGGGCTGCCCGGCACCGTCGCCGGCGTCCCGGCGCTGATCGCCCGCACCGGCTACACCGGCGAGGACGGTTTCGAGCTGTTCGTGAAGCCGGAGCACGCGGTGGCGCTGTGGGAGGCGCTCACCGAGGCGGGCGCCGGCGTCGGCCTGGTGGCCTGCGGCCTGTCCTGCCGCGACACCCTGCGCCTGGAGGCGGGCATGCCGCTGTACGGGCACGAGCTGACCACCTCGCTGACCCCCTTCGACGCCGGTCTCGGCCGGGTCGTGAAGTTCGAGAAGGACGGCGACTTCGTGGGCCGCGAGGCGCTCCGGGAGGCCGCGGACCGGGCCGCCGCCGAGCCGCCGCGGGTGCTGGTCGGCCTGGTCGCCGAGGGCCGCCGCGTGCCGCGCGCCGGGTACCCGGTGGTCGCGGACGGCAAGGTGATCGGCGAGGTCACCTCCGGCGCCCCCTCCCCCACGCTCGGCAGGCCGATCGCCATGGCGTACGTCGACGCGGCGCACTCGGCGCCGGGCACCGGGGGTGTCGGCGTGGACATCCGGGGCAGCCACGAACCGTACGAGGTCGTGGCCCTGCCGTTCTACAAGCGCCAGAAGTAGACCCCGAGGCGGGACCCGCAGGGAGACACTGAGCCCGGCGGTGCGTGACCCTGCGCACATTTGCGCTGCTCACGTGTGTTTCGCGCACTTCTCTTTCACCAGCACCCCACCGCGTACAGGAGAATTCAGGCCATGAGCAACCCCCAGCAGCTGCGTTACAGCAAGGAGCACGAGTGGCTGTCGGCCGCCGCGGACGGCGTGGCGACGGTCGGCATCACGGAGCACGCGGCCAACGCGCTCGGTGACGTCGTCTTCGTCCAGCTCCCGGCCGTCGGCGACACCGTGACCGCGGGCGAGTCCTGCGGCGAGCTGGAGTCGACCAAGTCGGTCTCCGACCTCTACTCGCCGGTCACCGGTGAGATCACCGAGATCAACGAGGACGTCGTGGACGACCCGTCCCTGGTGAACTCGGCCCCCTTCGAGGGCGGCTGGCTGTTCAAGGTCCGGTTCGCGGACGAGCCGGCCGACCTGCTCTCCGCCGACGAGTACACCGCGTTCACCGCCGGCTGAGGCGCCGTACCCACAGGAGTCGTAGAAACAGATGTCCGTTCTGAACACGCCCCTGCACGAGCTGGACCCCGAGGTCGCGGCCGCGGTCGACGCGGAGCTGGTGCGCCAGCAGTCCACCCTGGAGATGATCGCCTCGGAGAACTTCGCTCCGGTCGCGGTCATGGAGGCCCAGGGCTCGGTCCTCACCAACAAGTACGCCGAGGGCTACCCGGGCCGCCGCTACTACGGCGGCTGCGAGCACGTCGACGTCACCGAGCAGATCGCCATCGACCGGGTGAAGGAGCTGTTCGGCGCCGAGTACGCCAACGTGCAGCCGCACTCCGGCGCCTCCGCCAACCAGGCGGCCCTGTTCGCGCTGGCCCAGCCCGGCGACACCATCCTGGGCCTGGACCTCGCCCACGGCGGCCACCTGACCCACGGCATGCGCCTGAACTTCTCCGGCAAGCAGTTCGACGTGGTCGCCTACCACGTGGACGACTCCGGTCTGGTGGACATGGCCGAGGTCGAGCGCCTCGCCAAGGAGCACCGGCCGAAGGTGATCATCGCCGGCTGGTCGGCGTACCCGCGCGAGCTGGACTTCGCCGAGTTCCGGCGGATCGCCGACGAGGTCGAGGCGTACCTGTGGGTCGACATGGCCCACTTCGCCGGCCTCGTGGCCGCCGGTCTGCACGCGAACCCGGTGCCCTACGCCGACGTGGTCACCTCCACCACCCACAAGACCCTCGGCGGTCCCCGCGGCGGCATCATCCTCGCCCGGCAGGCCTTCGCGAAGAAGCTGAACTCGTCCGTCTTCCCGGGCTTCCAGGGCGGCCCCCTGGAGCACGTGATCGCGGCGAAGGCGGTCTCCTTCAAGGTCGCCGCCTCGGCGGACTTCAAGGAGCGCCAGCGTCGTACGGTGGAGGGTGCGCGCATCCTCGCCGAGCGGCTGACCGCGCCCGACGCCCGCGAGGCCGGGGTGAACGTCCTGTCCGGCGGCACGGACGTGCACCTGATCCTCGTCGACCTGCGCGCGTCCGAACTGGACGGACAGCAGGCCGAGGACCGTCTCCACGAGGTCGGCATCACGGTCAACCGCAACGCCGTCCCGAACGACCCGCGCCCGCCGATGGTCACCTCGGGTCTGCGGATCGGCACCCCGGCGCTGGCCACCCGCGGCTTCACGGCCGAGGACTTCGCCGAGGTCGCGGACGTGATCGCCGAGGCGCTGAAGCCGTCCTACGACGCGGCGGCCCTCACGGCCCGGGTCGAGGCACTGACGGCCAAGCACCCGCTTTACCCCGGTCTGAACAAGTAGTTCTCTGGTGGGGGCACCCGATGGCGTGTGCCCCCGCCCTGTTCCAAGGAGTTCCCGTGGCCATCTCGGTCTTCGACCTGTTCTCGATAGGCATCGGCCCGTCGAGTTCCCACACCGTCGGGCCGATGCGCGCCGCCCGCATGTTCGCCCTGCGCCTGCGCAACGAAGGACTGCTGGACTCCGTCGCCTCGGTGCGCTGCGAGCTGTACGGGTCACTCGGCGCGACCGGCCACGGGCACGGCACCCCGAAGGCGGTGCTGCTGGGCCTTGAGGGCGCCTCGCCGCGCACGGTCGACGTGGAGGGCGCGGACGACCGGATCGAGACGATCAAGACCGCCAAGCGCCTGTCCCTGCTCGGCGAGCACGAGATCGCGTTCTCCTTCGACGCCGACCTGAAGCTGCACCGCCGCAAGGCCCTGCCCTACCACGCCAACGGCATGACCCTGTGGGCGTACGACGCCTCCGGGGCGGAGCTGCTGTCCAAGACGTACTACTCGGTCGGCGGCGGGTTCGTGGTCGACGAGGAGGCGGTCGGCGCCGACCGCATCAAGCTGGACGACACCGTCCTGAAGTACCCCTTCCGCACGGGCGACGAGCTGCTGCGCCTGACGAGGGAGACGGGTCTGTCGATCTCCGCGCTGATGCTGGAGAACGAGCGGGCCTGGCGCACCGAGGACGAGATCCGCGAGGGACTGCTGGACATCTGGCGGGTGATGCAGGCGTGCGTCGCGCGCGGGATGTCGCGCGAGGGCATCCTGCCGGGCGGGCTGCGGGTCCGCCGCCGGGCCGCCGTCACCGCGCGCCAACTGCGCGCCGAGGGCGACCCGCTGGCCCACGCGATGGAGTGGATCACCCTCTACGCGATGGCCGTGAACGAGGAGAACGCGGCGGGCGGCCGCGTGGTCACCGCCCCCACGAACGGCGCGGCGGGCATCATCCCCGCGGTCCTGCACTACTACATCAACTTCGTCCCCGGAGCCGACGAGGACGGAGTGGTCCGCTTCCTCCTCGCCGCCGGCGCGATCGGCATGCTCTTCAAGGAGAACGCCTCCATCTCCGGCGCCGAGGTCGGCTGCCAGGGCGAGGTCGGCTCCGCCTGCTCGATGGCGGCGGGCGCGCTCGCCGAGGTGCTGGGCGGCTCCCCCGAGCAGGTCGAGAACGCGGCCGAGATCGGCATGGAGCACAACCTCGGCCTGACCTGCGACCCGGTCGGCGGCCTGGTCCAGATCCCGTGCATCGAGCGCAACGGCATGGCCGCGGTCAAGGCGGTCACCGCGGCCCGCATGGCCATGCGCGGCGACGGCTCCCACAAGGTCTCCCTGGACAAGGTCATCAAGACCATGAAGGACACCGGCGCCGACATGAGCGTCAAGTACAAGGAGACGGCCCGGGGCGGGCTGGCGGTGAACATCATCGAGTGCTAGGGCGTGCCGCCCGGTCCTGGCACTGACGTGCAATCCATGGCGCCGTGAGTCGCCCTAATGTCTCCCGCGAGGCAAGAGCGGAACAACTCCAGGGAGGCAATTCCATGGGTACAGGAGACCTCAGGCTGCTGTGCACCGCCGCCACCGGCAGCGAGGACGTCGTTCTCGCGGAGAGCGAGCGCGCGGCCCTGGCCTGCATGCTCAGCACCGGTTTCGAGGACGAGGCCGTCACCTCCTCGCTTCCTTCCGGCGCCGACCGATAGGTCAACGCTCCGACGGGCCCGCAGCCGTACTCCTCCGAGTCGGCTGCGGCGCTCTTTCTCACTTCGAGAGGGGTCATTGATGACGGAAGGCGCCACGGTGGACGTCGCCGGGCCGATCCAGGCCGGCGAACGGGAGAACGAACTCGCCGACGCCCTGCGGCAGGGTCTGTCCGCCGCTCGCTCGCTGGGCCTCGAAGCCCGTTTCGTGCCGGTTCTGGAGGCGGAGTCCGGGGCGTGGGCGTGCGAACTGAGAAAGGGCGCGACCCGGGTCGAGGACGGATTCGGCCTGGGAAAGGGCGCTTCCGAGACGGCACGGGTGGGCGCCCTCTTCGAAGCCCTCGAACACTACGTGAGCGAAAAGGGCTGCTTCGATCCCGGCGCGGTGCGCGGCGAGCGGGCCCACGCGCTCGCCCACCACGACAGCCCTCTGTTCCAGGACCAGGCCGTCCGGCTGCTCGGCGAGTTCGCGGACGGCGAGATCGGGTGCCTGGAGTACGAGGACGTCTTCTCGGGGGCGGCCGTCCCGGTGCCCGTCTTCCTGTCCACGCCCGGCTACGTGGACGCCGATCCGTCCTTCCGTGCCGCTCTCGGCGACACCTACGACTACTCCGCGGTGTGGCGGTACTCCAGCAACAACGGCTGGGCCTCGGGTGTCACGGTGGACGAGGCCACGGTGCACGCGCTCAACGAGGTCGTGGAACGCGACGCCTTCTCGCTGCTGCTGATCGGCCAGTTCCTCCGCCGCAGGCGTCCGCCGCTGCGCGTCGTGGACCGGGCCACGCTGCCCGCGGCCCTGGCGCGGCTGGCGGACCTGGCCGACGAGGTGACCGGCCGGAGCGTCCACCTGATCGACATGACCACGGACGTGGCGGTTCCGGCCTACCTCGCCTTCCTGCCGCCCCACGACGGAGATCCCGCCCGTATCCGCGGCTGCGGTGCGTCCCTGTCGTCCGACCACGCGGCGCACCGGGCGCTGAGCGAACTGATCCAGATCCAGGGTGCCGCGCAGTTCGCCGACGCGGACGCCCTCTTTCCCTCCGCGATGTTCCCGCGGCACGACGGTACGCGGGACTTCCCGGCACTGCGGTCCTGCCGGCTGGCGGATTTCACCGCGCTGCTGCCCACCGCCGAGCCGGTGCCGTTCGAGTCGACGAGCCATCCGGCGACGCCCCGGGAGCATCTGGACGAACTGCTGCGCCGCCTTTCCGGCCACGGGTTTCCGGTCCTGCGCCGCCGGGCCGAAACCCCGCGAGGCCTCGCCGTGGTCAACGTCTTCGTTCCTGGAATGGAGCGCTTCATGCTCGTGACCGACGGCGTCACGGTCGTTCCCGGCCCGCGCGGACGCCACTACCTGGGGAATTGACCCGCCTGGGCTCCCCGCGGTCCCGGAGAGGCGGAGATGCGGAGACGACGTGACCGGCATCCGTGAACTCCTGCGGCTTCGCCCGGACGCCCGGGTCGTACCGGACGCCTCCGGTGCCACCCGCGTCTACGCCGGGCAGCGAGGGACCTTCCTCGGCGCGCTGACACCGTGCCAGAGCGCGGCCCTGGAGGTGCTGGGCGCACAGGCCGCGGACGACGAGTCGCTGCTGAGCGCCGTCCGGAGCCGGGTGGCCGAGCCGGACCTGCCCCGGGTGCGCGAACTCGTGCGCGGGCTGCGGGCGCAGGGCTGGCTCTCGTCGACGCTGACGGCCGGCCGGACACGGCTGCTGACCTTCCGGCCGCTCGGCCCGGCCGCCCCGCCCCCGGCCCCCTCCCCCGCCGCGCCGGACCCCGCGGATCTGCGGTTGTCCCGGTTCGCCGTGCTGCGCGCGGACACGTCGGGGATGGTGCTGGAGTCGCCGCTGGCGCATGTCGCGGTGGAGATCCACGACGCGGGGCTGGTGGGCCTGCTGGCCTCGCTGCCCGTACGGACCGCCCGGGACGCGGGGGCGGAGCGGCCGCATCCCGTGGAGTGGCGCGAGGCGGTTCCGGCGGTCCTCGGCGCCCTGGCACGGCAGGGTTTCCTCGTCCCGCGGGACGGCGGCCACGAGCGCGCGTTCCGCTACGCCCAATGGGCGCCGCACGAAATGCTGTTCCACAGCCGGAGCCGGGACGGCCGGCACGACGCGCCCTTCGGGGGCACCCGCTGGGCCGAGGGGATCGCCGACCCCCTGCCCGCCGTCCGTCCGCCCTTCGGCGGGCCGGTGGTCCCGCTGCCCGCGGCGGACCTGGGGGAGCTGCGGTCCCGCGACATGACCCTCACCGAGGCGCTGGAGGACCGCCGTTCGCTGCGGCGCCACGACGACGCGGCACCGCTCACCGTCGCCCGGCTCGGCGAGTTCCTGTACCGCTGTGCCCGCAACCGGGGCGTGCGCGGGGACGGGAAGCAGGAGTTGGGCGACCGGCCCTATCCGTCCGGCGGCCGCAGCCACGAGCTGGAGATCTATCCGCTCGTCGAGCGGGTCGACGGGGTGCCGTCGGGCCTCTATCACTACGACCCCGAGCGGCATGTGCTGGAACTGGTCACGCCGCCGGGTCCCGCCGTGCGACGGCTCTCGGAGATGGCACGGCTGACCGCGCTGATGTCCTCTCCCCCTCAGGTGACCTTCCTGGTCACCGCGCGGTTCGGGCGGGTCATGTGGAAGTACTCCGCGATGGGGTACGCCATGACCCTCAAGCACGTGGGCGTGCTCTACCAGGTGATGTACAGCGTCGCCACGGCCATGGGGCTGGCGGGGTGCGCTCTGGGCAGCGGTGACAGCGACGCCTTCGCCGCGGCGACGGGGCTGCCCTGGGAGACCGAGTCGACGGTGGGCGAGTTCGTCCTCGGAAGCCGGGCCGCCGGCGATCCGTGACGGATCGCGCCGGTGCAGGCGGTCACCGCGCCGAACACCCCGTCCGCCCCTGCCTGTTCGCCGTCCCCGCACTTCGCGGCGGGTGCCGGGGTCCGTCGTGGACCGGACGTGAACCAGCCGTAGACCGGCCGTGAACGGCCGACCGGTTCTCTTGACCCCACGGCGATCGCTCGGGCGGTCGCGGTCCCGGGGAGCGGAGGAGGGTACGGATGGCCGACAGGGTCCTCGGTCGGGCGGCGCGCACCGACGAGGCACCGCATCTCCCCTCCGCGGACGCCCCGTTCACCGGCCCGGCGAGGGCGGCGGAAGGCGGGTGCGGCCTCCGGACGGCCCCGGAGGGAACACCGCAGGAGCTCCCCGGCCCCGGTGCACAGGGCCCGTCGCTGCCGCTCCTGCGGGCGGCCAGGAGTGCCATCGAGGCGAACCTGGACCGGCCCGACCTGTCGCCCGCGCTGATCGCGCGGGTCCTCGGGGTCTCCCTGCGGACGCTGCACCGTTCCTTCTCCGGGTCCGGTGACTCCGTCATGTCCTTCGCCCGCGCCCGGCGTCTGCACAGGGCGCACGACGAACTCCTCGGCTCGTCCCCCGCCCGGCGGATCTCCGAGGTCGCGGCACGATGGCACTTCTCGGACGCCAGTCACTTCGTCCGGCACTTCAAGGCCGCCTTCGGCACCACCCCGACGCGCCACATCGAAGCCCACCGCGGGAAGGACGCGCCCTGACGGCACGAGAGGGTCGGCGGTGCGGATCCGGGGAATACGGAACACGCACTCTCAATTCCTGCTCCCCGGGGAGTCCCCCACATGCTGCACGGTATCGACGTGAGCGCGTACCAGTCCTCCGCCTACGACACCGACGGCGTCTCCTTCGTCTTCATCAAGGCGACGGAGGGACGTTCGTACGTCAATCCCAAGCTCGCCGCCCAGACCAGGACCGGCCGTGACGCCGGACTGGTCGTCGGCTACTACCACTTCCTGTGGCCCGGTGACCTCGACGCCCAGGCCCAGTACTTCGTCCAGCACGCCCCCGAGAAGGCGGGCGAGATCCTCGCCGTCGACTGGGAGACCACCGGCGCCGGCACCCACGCGAGCAACGCCGAGAAGGACCGCTTCATCCGCGCGGTGCAGCGGCTGCGGCCCAGCCACCGCGTGGTGCTCTACACCAACCGCGACTTCTGGCTGAACGTCGACACCACCTCGTTCGCCGGCGACGGCCTGTGGATAGCCGACTACGTCAGCGCCGGGCACCCGCGCATCCAGGCCGACTGGCGTTTCCACCAGTACACCAGCGACCCGCACGACAAGAACGTGGCGGACTTCGCCTCCAAGGCGGCCCTCAAGTCCTGGGCGGTGAAGGGCGGCTGAGCCGGCGGCGGGACCGGGCTCCCCGGAACCCTCCCGCCGCCGGCCGCCCGACGGGCGCGGCGCGCGCCCCGGGTCGTCCCCGGAGCCCGGCCTATCCCCGGAAGGCCTCCGGCCGCTCGGGCGACGCCTCCGCGAGGGCCTTGCGCACCTCCTCGGCGCCGGCCCGCAGGCCGTACACCGGGGTGCCCGGCTGCTGGCGCCAGGAGTCGTCGATGCCGCCGTTGTCGACCGTGTCGAAGCCGAGTTCGTCGATCAGGGCGCGGACGACCCGCTTGGCCGCCTCGTCGTCGCCGGAGACCGGGACGGCCTGGCGGTCGGGGTCACCGGCGGGACGGTGGCGGTCCAGGATGTCCTGGGCGTAGGTGCCGTTGAACGCCTTGATCACGGAGTGTCCGATCTGCCGCTCGGTCCAGCGGCTCTCGGTCAGGTCCCCGTCCTCGATCCCGTCGATGCGGCCGTCGCGCTCGCGCGGGTAGTAGTTGCCGGTGTCGATCACGGCCACGTTCGCCGCCGCGCCGTCCAGCAGGCCCGCGGGCAGGGCGGGGACCGCCTTCACCGGGACCGTGACGACCACGACCTCGGCGCCGCGCGCGGCCTCCTCGGCCGGCACGGCCGTCGCCCCCGTCTCCTCGGCGAGGTCGCGCAGGGTCTCGGGTCCGCGCGAGTTCGCCACGGACACCTCGTGGCCGAGGGCGGTCAGCCGCCGGGTGAGGTTGCCGCCGATGTTGCCCGCGCCGATGATGCCGATCTTCATGACTGGCCTTTCGCGATTCGATGCACGCGCATGCATGCACTGGCATGCGGCGACAACCCCGGGCGCGCGGGACCTATTCCACGGCTGAGCCGACCGGGTGAGCGCTCAGCCGCCGAACGGATCGGCCAGTTCCGCCCCGAGCACCCGCACCGCCGCCTCGGCGTCACCGGCCGCCAGCGCCCGCACAAGCGCCGCGTGGGCCTCGTCCCCGGTGCCCGGGTCGGCGGCACGCAGACCGGTCAGCGCCAGCAGCTCGATCAGGCCCGCCCGGAGCACCGGCCTGATGCCCGAACCCCGGCTCCTGCTGCTCGACGAACCGGCCACGGGCCTGGACCTGCCGGGCCGGGAGCGGCTGCTCGGCGCGCTGGACGCGCTGCGCCGCACGCACCCGCACCTGGCGACCGTCCTGGTCACCCATCATCTGGAGGAGCTGCCGGCGGGCACCACGCACGCCCTGCTCCTGCGCGACGGCCGGGCGCTGGCGCAGGGCCCCGGCGCCGAGGTCCTCACCGGCGACCGGGTCGGCACGTGCCTCGGCCTGCCGCTGACCCTGGAGCGGCACGGCGGCCGCTGGACCGTGCGCGTCGAGTCCCGCGCGTGAGATCCGGCCCCGGACACGCGGAAGGGGGCCCGGGTTCCGGGCCCCCTTCCGCCGCGCCGCCGGCGCCTACTTGTTCAGGTGGGCCCAGAACTCGTCGAACGACAGGACCTTGTCGCCGTCGAGGTCACGGGTCTTGATGATGGCCTCGGCCACCGTCACGGTGACGTTCCAGTCGCCCCCCTGCGCGAGAGCGGACTTGAACTCGTCGGCGGTGATGAAGCCGTCACCGTCCGCATCGATCCGCTCGAACTGCTTGCGTGCTTCCTCGATGTCCGCCACCGGATCCGCCCCTTTTTGTTCGTCGTGCCTGTGCCATGTCGGCGTGCTGTCGCAGGTCAGATTAACGGTCCGGGCGAGCCCGCAGGGCCGCGGCCGTCCAGGTGAACTCCTGCGCGTGACGTGCGAGGGGCCGTCCCTCAGTTCGAGGCGGGCGAGGAACTCGGTGTCGTACAGCCGGTGGCCGCCGGCGGAGCGGCCCACCCGGGTGAGCACGCCCTCGTCGGACCGGTACCGGATGGTGCGCACGGTCAGTCCGGTGGACCTGGCCGGCTCACCGATGGTGAGAAGTCCGGTGCTGTCGTCGACCACGTCTGCGAGTGTGAACCTTCCAGTGGGTGGAGACTCAAGGAGCGGGCGCGGCCATGGAGACCTTGGCGGACATTCTCGACGCGGCGGCCCGCGGTGCGTTCCCGCCGGCCGACGGCCGTACGACCGTCGTCCCGCAGCCGTCCGCCCGGGACGCGGGGGTCCTCTCGTTCACCGCGCACTCGGTGGTCTTCACCGACGAGGACCCGCGGTGGGTGCACGAAACCCTGCGCGCGATCCCGTGCGATCCGCTGTGCGCGACCATGAACGCCCGTTTCCTCACCGCCCTGATGGACCGTACCGGCCGTGAGCAGGAGACCGTCGACGCGCTGCTGGTCGCGCAGCCGCTCCCGGGCCGCCCCGGCCTTCCGCTGACCGAACTCACCGGTCCCGGCCACGCCCTGGTCGCCTATGCCCGCGCCCGCCGTACCGAGGTGCGGGCCTGGGCGGCGGAGGGCGGCGTGGTGGTGCTGGGCCGTGGGGTCGCGGGGCGCCTGGAGGTCTCGGTGGAGGTGGACGAGGCGGTACGTCGGCGGGGGCTGGGCCGGTCGCTGGTGACCGCCGCCCGGCAGCTGGCCGGGGAGCCGCTGTGGGCGCAGGTCGCGCCGGGGAACGCCCGCAGCGTGCGGGCGTTCCAGGCGGCCGGCTACCGGCCGGTCGGCGCCGAGGCGCTGCTGCTGCGGGCGTGAGCCCGGCGGTCAGCGGAAGATGCCGGTGTGGCCGAGGGAGTAGCGGCCCGGCTGCGGGTAGACGGCGAGGCCGTGCGGGCCGCTGCCGACGTGGATGCGGGCCAGTTCGGCGCCGGTGCCGGTGTCGATGGCGTACACCTCGGAGTTGTACCGGCCTGACAGCCACAGCACCTTGCCGTCCGCGGACACCCCACCCATGTCCGGGCTGCCGCCGCCCGGCAGCTGCCACTTCTTCGTCAGCTGCTTCCGGGCGAAGTCGAAGACCGAGATGGTGCCCTCGCCCCGGTTGGAGATGTACATCTCGCGGGAGTCCCGGCTGACGTACAGGCCGTGCGCGCCCTTGCCGGTGGCCAGGAACGCGGGCTTGGTGAAGTGGTCGCCGTCCAGGATCCACAGCCCGTCGGCCATCATGTCGGCGATGTAGAACAGCTTGCCGTCGGGCGAGACCTTGACGTCCTGCGGCATGGCTCCGTGGTACGGCAGCTTCTCGTGCCGGAGCACCTCCATCTTCTCCGTGTCCACCTTGAGCAGCTCTCCGCTGAACTCGCAGGAGACGATGAAGTACCGGCCGTCCAGGGAGAAGTCGGCGTGGTTGACGCCGTAGCAGGTGACCGGGACGGCCTTGACGGTCTTCATGGTGTGGGCGTCCCTGAAGACCAGCTGGCGGTCGTTGGAGGCCATCACGATCGCGTACTTGCCGTTGGGCGTGAAGTACAGGTTGTAGGGGTCGTGCACGGGCACCGGCTGTCCGGCCCGGCCGGTGCGCGGGTCGATGGGGGTGAGGCTGTTGCCGAGGTCGTTGTTGACCCACAGGGTCTTCAGGTCCCAGGACGGCACGACGTGCTGGGGCTGCCGGCCGACCCGGATGGTCTCCGTGACCCGGTAGGTCTTCGGGTCGATGACCGTGACCGTGTCGGAGTTGGTGTTGGGGACGTAGATCCGGGTCGGGAAGTCCTTGACGACGGGCGACAGGTTGCCGGGGCGGTCGGCGGCGTACACGTCGTGCGGGTCGAGGACCGGGGGCATGCCCGGCAGGACGTCGACGGCCGGCTGCGCCTTCTTCGCCTCCGCCTGCGCGGGGGCGGTGCTGCGGGCGGCCGGGGTCTCGGGGTCCCCGGATCCGCCGCCGCACGCGGACAGCAGCGCGAGGACGGCGAGGGCGGCGAGGGCGGCGGGCAGCCGGGCGGCTTTCGTGGTTCGCATCAGCTCAGCAGCTCCGTGGTGGTGACCGCGTGCAGTCCGCGGCGGTCGAGTTCGTGGAGGACGTCGGGGAGGGCGTCGGCCGTGTCCTGATAGCCGAAGTGCATGCTCACCACCGAGCCGCCGGTGACCTCCGCGAGCACCTTGCGGGTGATGGCGGCCGCGCCGGGCCGGGTGTAGTCGAGCGAGTCGACGTCGTACGACAGCACGTGCCGGTAGCCGGCCTCGGTGGCGAGCCGGGCGACGAGCGGCGACGCGGTGGGCGACCTGGACGGGCGGAACCAGCTGCCGATCGAGCCGGTGAGCCGTCGGAGCCGGTCCGCGCAGTCGGTGATCTCCGCGCGGGCACCGGCCTCGGCCATGGCGTTGACGGAGACGTGCCGCTGGGTGTGGTTGCCGAGGTCGTGGCCACCGTCGAGGATGCGGCGGGCCATGGCCGGAGACGCGTCCAGCCAGCTGCCCACGGCCAGGACCGTGAGGCGGGCGCCGTGTTTCTCGGCGGTGGTCAGGATCCGGGTGGCGAGGACGGGGTCGCCCTGGCCGTGGAAGGTGAGGGCGACGGCGGTGCTCGTGCGCGGCCCGTGGGTGATCTGCAGCGGCAGGCCGGGGAAGGCGCGCGGGGCGGGCGCGGAGGGCGCGGCCGAGGTGGGGGTGGTCGATGCGAGGTTGGCGGCCAGGTGCGGGGGCGGTGCGCCCGTACCGGTGGTGCCGCACCCCGTGGCGAGTGTGCCTCCGGCGATGAGGCCGGCGCCTGCGCGGAGGACGCCGCGTCGGTTGGAGGTGGTCACCCGTCCCATTTAAGGGGGGTGGGGTAAGAAAACGGGTGATTGACCTGATAGGGGGCTTGTCAGGCGAGCCGCTTACCGGTCCGCCACGCGCATCTCGAACCAGGTGGTCTTTCCGCGCGGCAGCAGGTCGACGCCCCAGCGGTCCGACAGCTTGTCCACCAGGAACAGGCCGCGCCCGCTGATGTCGGTGTCCTGGACCGGGATCAGGCACGGCAGCCCGCGCGAGGGGTCCCGCACCTCGACGCGGATCCAGCCGGGGCGGCGGCGCATCCGCAGTCCGAACACGCGGGCGCCGGTGTGCCGTACGGCGTTGCCCACCAGTTCGGAGACGAGTAAGACGGCATCCTCGGTCGTCTTGGGACTGAGCCGCCACTGGCGCAGGACGACGACCTGGACGAGCCGGCGGGCGGTCGCGGCGGACTCGGGGCGGGACGGCAGCGGGACCTCGGCCTCCGTCGGGTTGCCGAACAGCTCGATCGCTTTCAGTGCCCGCTCGTCCTCGACCGCAGGCGACCACCGCGCCGCGGCCGCACGGCTGTGTCCCCGCGGCTGTTCGATGCCCTCCAGCCCCGCCATGCCCCCATCATGGCCGTCCGGCGTGGCCTCCGGGGCCGTTCCGGAGGAATACGCCCCCGTCGCACTCCCGTCCGGCACCGGTCGAACGGCATATGCCCATGGCATTTCAGGGGCGCTCACGGCCTGCCCCACCTGCGGTGACGACGCGTCTCCGGGCAATCGACGGCTCCCTCGACAAGGCAGACTTAAGGGTGCGTTAAGGCTCCCATAAACCGCCCCGTCGAGGGACCGGGAACGAGACATCACGTCAATTGCAAGCGGTTCGGCGAGGTTTCACAACCGACGCGGGATCAGAGGAACTTGGCCTTGCCCGGCCCTTCCTCCACGAAACTGCGCATACCGCGCTCGCGGTCCTCGGTCGCGAACAGCCCTGCGAACCAGTTCCGTTCGACGGCGAGCCCGGTCTCCAGGTCGGTCTCCAGACCGGTGTCGACCGCCTCCTTGGCCGCGCGGAGCGCGATCGCGGGCCCCCGCGCCAGCCGGGCCGCCCAGGCGTGCGCCTCGGTGTAGACGTCGGCGGCGGGCACGACCCGGTCGACCAGACCGATGGCGAGGGCCTCGTCCGCCTTGACCATGCGGCCGGTGAAGATCAGGTCCTTGGCCTTGGAGGGGCCGACCAGCCGGGGCAGCCGCTGGGTGCCGCCGGCGCCCGGGATCAGCCCGAGCTGGATCTCCGGCTGACCGAGCTTGGCGTTGTCGCCGGCGATCCGGAAGTCGGCGCACAGGGCGAGTTCGCAGCCGCCGCCGAGGGCGTATCCGGTGACGGCGGCCACGACCGGCTTCGGGATGCGGGCCACGGCGGTGAAGGCGTCCTGGAGACCACGGGAGCGCACGATCATGGCCGCGTGGTCCATGTGCTGCATTTCCTTGATGTCGGCCCCCGCCGCGAAGACCTTCTCACCGCCGTAGATGACGACGGCGCGGACGTCCGCGCGACGGGTGGCCTCCTCCGCCAGTTCCTTGAGCCGGTCCTGGGTGCCGACGTCCAGGGCGTTCATCGGGGGCCGGTCGAGGCGGAGGGTCCCGACACCTTCGGCCACTTCGAGGGTCACAGTCATGCCCGCAGGTTAGCGGGCGTTCACCGCCCTCACGCGGTCCACTGCTTCCAGGACATGTTCCAGCCGTTGAGGCCGTTGTCCGGGGAGACCGTCTCGTCGTGCGAGTTCTTGACCGTCACCACGTCGCCGATGATCGAGTGGTCGAAGAACCACGCGGCCGGCACCCCGCGGTCGCCGCCGCCGCGGACGTCCCGGAGCCCCACGCACCCGTGGCTGGCGTTGTAGTTGCCGAAGGCGTCCCCGCCCCAGTAGTTGCCGTGGATGAAGGTGCCCGACGTGGTCAGCCGCATCGCGTCCGGCACGTCCTTGATGTCGTACTCGCCGCCGTAGCCGACCGTCTCGCCGTTCATCCGGGTCACCCGCAGCTTCTCGCTGATGACCATCTGGCCGTTCCACGTGTCGTAGCCGGGCTTGCCGGTCGTGACGGCGAGGTTCTTCACGACCTTGCCGTCCTGCATCACCTTCATGGTGTGCTTCTTGGCGTCGACGACGGACACCTGGTTGCGGCCGATCGTGAACTTCACCGTCTTGGCCTGCTTGCCGTAGACGCCGTCACGGCCCTGGACGCCGTCCAGGTTCAGCGTGACGGAGACCTTCGTGCCGGACTTCCAGTAGTGCTCGGGACGGAAGTCGAGGCGGTCGTTGCCGAACCAGTGGCCCTCGACGTCGACCGCCGGCTCGGTCTTGACGGTGATGGCCTTCTCCACGGCGGCCGGGGCGGTGATGCCCCGGGTGAACCGGATGGAGAACGGCATACCGACGCCGACCGTGGAACCGTCCTCGGGCGTGAAGTAGCCGGTGAAGGTGTTCTTCGGGGTGAGCGTCGTGAACGTGGCGTCCTCGGCCGACTCACGCCCCGCGGAGTCCTTGGCGACCGCGTGCACCGTGTACTTGGTGGAGCTGGCGAGGTGCCCGGCCGGCGTCCAGCCGGCCCCGTCCGCCGCGATCGTGCCCTCGACCTGGTGGCCCTTGGAGTCCTTGACCTCCACGTCGGTCAGCCGGCCCTTGGCCGCGCTGACCTTGAGCGCCCCGCTGGTGTCCACGTCGGTCGCACCGGACTTGGGGCTGATGCTGACGGTGGCGAGCGACTGCTTGCTCGCCTGCGTCGTCGAGTCCTTCTCCTTGCCGGCCCCGTCCCCCTTGCCGGAGGCGCCGCCCCCGCACGCGGTGACCGCCATGAGCAGAACCCCGGCCACGACGGCCAGACCCTTGCCACGGGTCCGGACCGCCGCCCCCGATATCGGCCGTACGTTCAAAGTCGTTCTCCCCTCCGAGGGCCTGGTCAGGCCCACCCCGGCGCGTTCCGCCCGCGCATTTGCGCATAGTAACCGGAGGGTTTTGAGCGTGGTGTTGGGCGAATGTCACCGTTGCGTCGCAACTTCCGTCGCCTCGCGCGGAGGTCTCCGCCCGGCACCGGACCGGCGGCGACCGGTCACGTGAGCGCGCCGCCCGCCTTCCACTCCTTCCACCCCATGTTCCAGCCGCCGAGGCCGTTGTCGGCGGCCACCGTCTTGTCGTTGCTGTGCACGACCTCGACCACGTCCCCGATCAGGGAGCGGTCGTAGAACCAGCCGGCCGGGGTGTCCGAGCTGCCGCCCTTCACGTCGAGCAGGCCCACGCAGCCGTGGCTGACGTTGACGCGTCCCGGCGCGTCCGGCGCCCAGTAGTTGCCGTGCAGGAACGTGCCGGAGTCGGTGAGCTTGAGGGCGTGCGGGACGTCGGGGATGTCGTACTCGCCGCCGAAGCCGACCGTCCGGCTGTTCATGCGGGTCACCTCATGCATCTCCATCACCACCATCTTCCCGTTGTAGGTGGTGTGGGCGGGCGCGCCCGCGGTGATCGGCACGGTGGCCAGGAGGTTGCCGTCACGGCGGACCTCCATGGTGTGCTTGGCCGCGTCGACCAGGGAGACCTGGCTGCGGCCGACGGTGAAGGTGAACGTCTTGTGCTGCAGGCCGTAGACCCCGCGGGCGCCTTCGACGTCGCGCAGTTCGAGACCGACGGTGACCACCGTGCCGGGCCGCCAGTAGTGCTCGGGGCGGAAGTCGAGGCGGTTCTTGCCGAACCAGTGCGGACGGATCTCCACGTCGGGCCGGGCACTGACCCGCACCGCCCGCTCGACCGCCGCGCGGTTGTCGATGTCGCGGCTGAAGGCGAGGGAGACGATCATGCCGGTGCCGACGGTGGCGCGGTTCTCGGGGGTGACGTACCCGATGAAGCGTTCGTCGGGGACCAACGTGGTGAAGGTGGTGTGCCGGGCCGAGCGGCGGCCGTCGCCGTCCCGGGCGACGGCGTCGACCGTGTACTTGGCGGCGAGCGCGAGTTTCGGGTCGTCGGGCTGCCAGGTCGTGCCGTCCGCGGCGACGTGCCCGGGGACCGGGGAGTCCTGGGCGTCCTGGGACTTGACGACACTGACGGACTCCAGGCGCCCGCCGGGCACCCGTACCGTCAGCCGTGCGCCCGGGCGTACGGCCTTGGTGCCGTCGCCCGGGGAGATGCGGATGACGTCCTCGGGGGCGGGTGGTGCCCCGCCGAGGACGTGGTCGATGCCGAGTCCCGCTCCGTCGTCCGAGGAGCAGCCGGCGGCGCCCGCCAGCAGCCCCGCCCATGTCAGTACCGCGGCCAGCGCGGCCCCCGCGCGCCGTGCGCGCCGTTGTGGATGCCTCACGTGGGACTCAACGACCGGCCCCGCCCCGGGGAAACGTGAGTGCGACGCCGGCACTGGGCAGAACAGAGGGAAGGACGACGAGCTGGGGAGCCGCCGCGCCCGTGCGAGAGCCGTCACGGGCGTGCCCGTAGCGAGCCGCCGACCGTACCCGGGACCGGGAGTCCGGGCACGGCCGGCCGGCCGGACACGGGTCGCGCGCGCCCCGCGGATCGGCGAGCCGCCGAACGACAAAGGGGCCGACAGGTGACGAGCGCAGCCGAGCAGCAGGGGGCACGGGCGCGGGCCCCGAGGGCGGACGCCCCGGTGGTGAACGGGACGGCCCTGCCCGTCCCGGCCGCCTGGCCGGGGTCGTCGACCCCGCTGGGCGCCCGGTTCCGGGTCGGCCCGGACGGGGTGGCCGGCACCAACTTCGCCCTGTGGGCGGCCGGGGCCGAGGCGGTCCGGCTCTGTCTCTTCGACGAACAGGGGCGGGAGACCAGGATTCCGCTGACCGAACTGACGCACGAGATCTGGCACGGGTTCGTGCCGGGCGTGCTGCCGGGACAGCGGTACGGCTACCGGGTCGACGGCCGCTGGGACCCGTGGACCGGCGCCCGCTGGAACCCGGCGAAGCTGCTGCTCGACCCGTACGCCCGTGCGGTGGACGGCGAGTTCGGGCTGCCGCCCGAGGTGTACGGGCATGTCAGGGACTGGCCCGACCAGCAGGTCGCCGACACGGTCCGGGACGACCGGGACTCGGCACCGCACGTCCCGAAGGGCGTGGTCGTGCACGACGACGACGACTGGTCGGACGACCACCGCCCGAAGACGCCGTGGGCGGACTCCGTCATCTACGAACTGCACGTGCGCGGCTTCACCAGACTGCACCCGGGCATACCCCCCGAACTCCGCGGCACCTACGCGGGCCTGGCCCACCCGGCCGCCGTCGAGCACCTCGTGAACCTCGGCGTGACGGCGGTGGAACTGCTGCCCGTGCACCAGTTCGCGCACGAGGACCACCTGCTGAAGCGGGGCCTGCGCAACTACTGGGGCTACAACTCCATCGGCTACTTCGCCCCGCACGCGGCCTACGCCGCCTCCGGTACGACGGGACAGCAGGTCGGCGAGTTCAAGCGGATGGTGCGGGCGCTGCACGCGGCCGGCATCGAGGTCGTCCTCGACGTGGTCTACAACCACACGGCCGAGGCCGGGGAGCTGGGGCCGACGCTGTCCCTGAAGGGCATCGACAACCGCGGCTACTACCGGCTCCAGGACGACGCCCGCCGGTTCGCCGACTACACCGGCTGCGGCAACACCCTGCACGTGGTCAGGCCGCACGTCCTGCGGCTGATCACGGACTCGCTGCGGTACTGGGTGACCGAGATGGGCGTGGACGGCTTCCGCTTCGACCTGGCCGCCGCGCTGGCCCGCTCGATGCACGACGTCGACATGCTCTCCCCCTTTCTCGCGGTGATCGCCCAGGACCCGGTGCTGCGCCGGGTGAAGCTGATCGCCGAGCCGTGGGACGTGGGCTCCGGCGGCTACCAGGTCGGCGCCTTCCCGCCGCTGTGGACCGAGTGGAACGACCACTACCGGGACGCCGTCCGGGACTTCTGGCGCGGCGCCCTCCCGGACGTCCGCGACCTCGGCTACCGCCTCTCGGGCTCCAGCGACCTCTACGCCTGGGGCGGCCGGCGGCCCTACGCGTCGGTCAACTTCATCACCGCGCACGACGGTTACACGCTGCGCGACCTGGTGTCGTACCAGGCCAAGCACAACGAGGCCAACGGCGAGAACAACCGCGACGGGGCCGGCGACAACCGGTCCTGGAACTGCGGGGCGGAGGGCGAGACCGCCGACGAGGGCGTGAGGGCGCTGCGCAGACGGCAGTTGCGGAACCTGCTGACGACCCTGCTGCTGTCGACGGGCGTCCCGATGCTGGTCGCAGGCGACGAACTGGGCCGCACACAGCGCGGCAACAACAACGCCTACTGTCAGGACAACGAGATCAGCTGGCTGGACTGGGAGCTGCTGGACGATCCGCAGTGGCGGCCGCTGTTCGACCTGACCTCCCGCCTGATCCGGCTGCGCCACCGGCATCCGGTACTGCGCCGCCGCGCCTTCTTCTCGGGCCGGGCGCACTCGGCGGACGGGCTGCGCGACCTCGCCTGGTTCACGGCGCGGGGCGAGGAGATGACCGAGGGCGACTGGTACGCGCCCGCCGCCACTCTCGGCATGTTCCTCTCCGGGCGGGACATCCCGGGCCGGGACGAGCGCGGGGCGCCGGTCCTTGACGACAGTTTCCTGACCGTCCTGCACGCCGGTGACCGCCCGGCGCGGTTCCTGCTGCCGGGCCCGCCGTGGGCGGAGCGCTACGAGGTGCTGGTGGACACCTCGCGGGAGGATCAGCAGGAGGCTCCCTCGGTGGTCCACGGGGCCGGGACGGCGATCACGGTGCCGGCCCGGACGGTGCTGCTGCTCAAGGTGGCCGGCTGAGGCCTCGCGCCGGGCGGCGCCGGCACCTCGCGTTCGCGGGCGGACAGCGGCTCGTTGCCGGGGGCGGCGGGGGTGCGGACGGCGGGGACCAGGCGGGAGGAGACGGCCGGGGAGAGGACGGTACGGCCCTCAGCGGCGGCGCGGACGGCCGTGAACAGCTCCTCGCGCGGGGCGTCCTTGAGCAGGTGGCCGGTGGCGCCCGCCTCGATGACGGATGGCATGCGTCGAGGGTCCCGTCCGGGCCGGTCGCCGCACATCGCCCGGCCCGCTGGAAACCGCGTCGGCCGATCGGTCGACGCGTGGCTCCTGTCGTCCGACCGCTCGAACGTTCCCCCAGGTCGTAGGACCACCGGCGGAGTGCGGTCCGGCCAAAACTCGGTGGGCGTCGTCAGTGGCGTTCCGTAGGCTCGCTCCTGATGCCTCCGACACGTGCAACCACCAAGGACCGGTCCGCCGTCCGTTCCCTGCTGCGCCTGTGGCCGTACGTACGGCCGGTCCGGGTGCGGCTGTCCGTCGCCGCGTTCGTGGCGGTGATCGCCTCCTGTGTGGGGCTGGTCATCCCGCTCGTCCTCAAGTGGATGGTGGACGGCCCGGTGGCCGACCGCGATCCCGGCGGGGTCTGGCTCGGCGCGCTGTACCTGCTGCTGCTCGGGACAGCCGAGGCACTCCTCTTCGGGATGCGGCGCTGGCTGGTGGCCCGGCCGCTGTCCCGTGTGGAGGCGGGGATGCGGGCGGACCTCTATGGCCATCTGCAGCGGCTGCCGGTCGCCTTCCACGACCGCTGGCCCTCCGGCCAGCTGCTCTCCCGGGCCACCACCGACCTGATGCTGCTGCGCATGTTCCTCGCCTTTCCGCTGACCTTCCTGCTGGTCAACGGGGTGACCATCGTCATCGGCGTGTTCATCATGCTGCTCCAGGACTGGACGCTCGGCCTGGTCATCCTCGTTCCCACCGTCCCCGTGATGTGGACGTGCGCGGTCTTCGAGAAGCGGTACGCGGCGGTCGCCCGGCTCGCCCAGGACCAGGTCGGCGACCTGACCACGGTGGTCGAGGAGAGCGTGCTCGGCATCCGCATCATCAAGGGGTTCGGCAGGCACCGCAGCCAGGCCCGCGCCTTCCGCGACCTGGTGTGGAAGCTGCGGGGCACGGAGTTGCGCAAGGCGCGGATGCTGGCGGCGATCTGGGGCGTCATCGTGACCCTCCCGGAGCTGGCCGTCGGAGCGGCCCTGGTGTGGGGGTCGGTCCAGGTCGCGGAGGGCGAGCTGAGCGCGGGGACGCTGGTGGCGTTCCTGTCGACGGCCCTGGCGCTGCGCTGGCCGGTGGAGTCGATCGGCTTCCTGCTGGCGATGAGCCAGGAGGCGGCGACGGCGACCGAACGGTACTTCGAGGTACGGGACGTAGCGCGGGAGGACGCGGGTTTTGAAGCGCCCCGAGGGGGCGCGGGGAACTGCGCGACCAGACCCCACGCACCCGCACCCGACCAGGACCACGACGAGGACGAGGACCAGGACCAGGACCAGGACCGCGACGGCATCCGCTTCCGGTCCGTCTCCTTCCGCTATCCCGACGCCTCCCCCGGCTCACCGCCCACCCTCGCCGAGATCGACCTGCACGTCCGCACCGGCGAGTCCATGGCCCTGGTCGGGGCCACCGGCAGCGGGAAGACCACCCTCACCGCTCTCATCCCCCGCCTGCACGAGACCACGTCGGGACGGATCACCCTCGACGGCCGGGACATCACCGCCATACCCCGCGAGGAACTCCGCTCCCTGGTCGCCGTGGCCTTCGAGGAACCCACCCTCTTCTCCGCCTCGGTCGGCGAGAACGTGCTGATGGGCGCCGGTGACGGAGCCGGCGCACCGGAGCTGGAGCGGGCCCTGGCCATCGCCCAGGCGGACTTCGCGCACGCCCTCCCCGACGGCACCGCGACCCAGGTCGGCGAGCAGGGCCTCAGCCTCTCCGGCGGCCAGCGCCAGCGCCTCGCCCTGGCCCGCGCGGTCGTGGGACGGCCCCGCTTCCTCGTCCTCGACGACCCGCTGTCCGCCCTGGACGTGCACACGGAGGCGGCCGTGGAGGCGGCCCTGCGCGAGGTGCTGTCCGGCACCACCGCCCTGATCGTCGCCCACCGCCCCTCCACCGTCCTGCTCGCCGACCGCGTCGCCCTGCTCTCCGACGGCCGGGTCACCGCCGTCGGCACCCACCAGGAACTGCTCCGCGGCAACGCCGAGTACGCCCGCCTGATGTCCGGGGAGGACCACCGCCGATGACCGCCGCCACCTCCCTGCCCGCCCCCGACGAGGACGACGAACGCGCCCGCCGCGAGGCCGCCGACGACGCCGCGTCCGCCACCGGCCCCGGCGATCCCTTCGACCGGGACGTGCTGCCGGTGCCGGCCGGCGCCACGGCCGCCCTGCTGCGCTCGCTGCTCGCGCCGCTGAGGGCGCGGGTCGCCGTGACCACGGTCCTGCTGCTGTTCCAGCAGGCCGCCGCCCAGGCGGGCCCGCTGCTGGTGGCCTACGCCATCGACCGTGCCGTGCCGGCGTTCCGCGACCACGACCACGGACCGCTGATCGCGGTGGGAGCCGGCTACGCGCTGAGCGCCCTGCTCTCCGGCGGTCTCCAGTACGCCTTCATCGAGGCCTCCGCGCGCGTCAACCAGGACGTCCTCCTCGACCTGCGCGGCCGTATCTTCCGCCACGCGCAGGCGCTGAGCGTCGACTTCCACGAGCGCTACACGTCCGGCCGGCTGATCTCCCGCTCCACCACGGACGTCGAGTCGCTGCGCGAGCTGCTGAGCGAGGGCCTCCAGGAACTCGTCACGGTCATCCTCTCCTTCCTCTACATCTCGGCGATGCTGCTCTGGCTGGACCTGGGCCTGGGAGCGGTGGCCGTCGCCTCGTTCGTGCCGCTCTACCAGCTGGTCAGGCTCTACCAGCGGCGCGCGGTACGGGTGTACAAGGCGCGGTCCACGGCGATCGCGGCGGTGATCGTGAAGTTCGTGGAGACGATGAACGGCATCCGCCCGGTGCGCGCGTTCCGCCGGGAGGCCGCCAACGACGCCGAGTTCGCCGTGCTCAACCACCGTCACGAACGCACCAACGGCGACGCGCTCCTCGAAATGGCGCGGTACGTCGTCGGGTCCCGGCTGGTGGCCAACACCTCGGTCGCGGTGATCGTGCTGTGGGGTGCCTACCGGGTGGCGTCCGGCTCGCTGGAGCTGGGTGTGCTGGCCGCGGCCGTCCTGTACCTGCGGCGGCTGTACGACCCGATCGACCGCCTCGGCATGTTCCTCAACTCCTACCAGTCGGCGGCCGCCTCGCTGGAGAAGATCGCGGGCCTGCTGGCCCAGACGCCGTCCGTGCCCGAGCCCTCGGTCCCGCGCGAGCTGCCGCCGGCGGGCGAACTGCCCGGCCGCGAGGTCGTCTTCGACGGTGTCCGGTTCGCCTACCGCACCGGTGGCGAGGTGCTGCCCCGTTTCGATCTCGCGCTGCCCGCCGGACAGACGGTCGCGGTGGTCGGCTCCACGGGCGCCGGCAAGTCGACCCTCGCCAAGCTGCTGGCCCGCTTCTACGACCCGACCGAGGGACGGGTCCTGCTGGACGGCGTGGACCTGCGCGAACTGAGCGTGCCCGCACTGCGGCGCGGGGTCGTGATGGTCACCCAGGAGGCGTTCCTGTTCTCCGGGACGGTCGCCGACAACATCGCCATCGGCCGCCCGGACGCCACCCGTGAGGAGATCGAGGAGGCGGCCGAGGCGATCGGCGCCCACGAGTTCATCGCCGCCCTGCCGGACGGCTACGACACGGACGTCCGCAAGCGCGGCGGGCGCATTTCGGCCGGGCAGCGCCAACTGGTCGCCTTCGCGCGCGCCTTGCTCGCCGACCCGGCGGTGCTGATCCTCGACGAAGCGACCAGTTCGCTGGACATCCCGGGCGAACGGGCCGTGCAACGGGCCATGTCGACGGTGCTGAAGGGCCGTACGGCGGTGGTGATCGCGCACCGGCTGTCCACCGTGGAGATCGCCGACCGGGTCCTCGTGATGGAGCACGGCCGGATCGTGGAGGACGGCCGCCCGGCCGAACTCATCGCGGGCACGGGCCGGTTCGCGGACCTGCACCGGGCGTGGCGGGACAGTCTGGCCTGACGGCGGGAACAGGGGGGCGCAGGGTGATCGACGCGTACGAGGATCCGGGCACGCCGGACACACGCGGCGGCTGGTGGTACCTGTGGTGGCTGGTGCGCCGGCAGCCGGGCCGCTCGCTGGCCGGCGCGCTGCTGGGCAGTGCCTGGCTGACGCTGATGGCCGGCACGCCGTACCTGATGGCCCGGGCCGTGGACGACGGCCTGGTGCCGGGCCGGATGACGGTGCTGGCCGGGTGGACGGCGGCGGTCTTCGTCCTCGGGGCGGTCAACGCGTGGATCAGCATCATGCGCCACCGCACGATGACCCGGGTCCGCATGGACGCCTACTTCCGCACGATCAAGGTGGTCGTCGGCCACGCGGTGCGGCTCGGGGCGGCGCTGCCCCGGCGGGCCGGAGCCGGTGAGGTCGTCACGATCGGCGTCGGGGACGTGCACACCATCGCCCAGGCGCTGACCGTGGTGGGACCCGGTGTGGGCGCGGTCGTGGTGTACGGGGTGGTGGCCGGCCTGCTGATGCCGATCTCGCCGCTGCTGACCGGTGTGGTCCTGCTCGGGGTGCCGGTGGTGGCGCTGCTCGCGGGCCCGCTGACCCGGCGGCTCCAGGGCAGGGAGACCGAGTACCGGGAGCGCCAGGGCGTCCTGACGGCCCGCATCGGCGATCTGGCGGGCGGCCTCCGCGTCCTCAACGGCCTCGGCGGCAAGGGCCTGTTCGCGGACGCCTTCCGCGAGGACTCGCGGCACCTGCGCGTCCAGGGCTACCGGGTGGGCGCGGTCGCCAGCTGGGTCCAGGCCCTGGGCGTCGGCCTGCCCACGGTGTACCTGGCGGTGGTGACCTGGATCGCCGCCCGGATGGCCGCCCGCGGGGAGATCACCGTGGGCGAGCTGGTGTCGGTGTACGGCTATGTCGCCGTCCTGGTGGGGCCGGTGGCGTTCTTCCTGGACATGGGCTATCAGCTCAGCCGGGGCGTGGTGGCCGCGCGCCGGGTGGTCCGCCTGCTGCGCCTGGCCCCGGAACCGGACGAGGGCACCGAGCGGGCGCCGGCCGGACCGGCGGTCCTGCACGACCCGGAGTCGGGGGTACGGGTGCGGCCCGGACGGCTGACGGCCCTGGTGGGCGCCGCCGGGGCGGAGACGGGGGCGGTGGTGGACCGCCTCGGCCGCTACGCCCCGTCGGACGCGACCTGGGGAGGCACCCGTCTGGACGCCGTTCCGCTGTGGGAGGTGAGGTCGCGGATCCTGGTGGCCGACCACGAGTCCCACTTCTTCGCCGACACCCTCCGCAACTCCCTCCTGGGCGCGGGACCTTGTCCGGCGGGCGGCCACGACACGCCTGCCGGCGGCGCGGCGGACCGCGCGACAGGCCGCCGCTCGCCGTCAGCCGCCTCGCGGCCCTCGGACGCGCTCTCGGACGCGCGGACCGCCCGCGCCCTGCACGCGGCGGCGGCCACCGACGTCCTGCGGGCCCTCCCGAACGGCCTCGACTCGGAGCTGTCCGCCCAGGCCCGCAACCTCTCCGGCGGCCAGCGCCAGCGCGTCCGGCTGGCGCGGGCGCTGCTGGCCGACCCCGAGGTCCTGCTCGCCGTCGAACCCACCTCGGCCCTGGACGCCCACACCGAGTCCCTCGTGGCGGAGCGCCTGCCCACCGCGCGGGCCGGCCGCACCACCCTGCTCACCACCACCTCGCCGCTGATGCTGGCCCGCGCCGACGAGGTCATCTACCTGGTCGACGGCAAGGTCGCAGCGACCGGCACGCACGAGGGCCTGCTGGAGTACGAGCCCGGCTACCGCGCCCTGGTGGCCCGGGACGCGGAGGAGGAAGAGGAGGCCGTGCGGTGACGTCGAACCAGCTGCCCGTCGCCGAACGGGCCGCCGTGCGCCGGGCCCTGGTCCGCCTGGTGCTGGCCGACCGCGGGGCCTTCGGCGCCGCCCTGCTGCTGAACGCGCTCGCGGCCGGCGCGGGACTGGCCGGCCCCTGGCTGGTGGGCCGGATCGTGGACGCGGTGCGGGCCGGCCGCGGGGTCGGCGCCGTCGACCGCCTCGCCCTGTGGATCCTGCTCTGCGCGCTCGTCCAGTTGCTGCTCGCCCGCTCCGCCCGCTACCTCGGCCACCGGTTCGGGGAGCGGACCCTGGCCCGGGTGCGCGAGGAGTTCGTGGACCGGGCGCTCGCGCTGCCCGCGTCGGTGGTGGAGCGGGCCGGCGCCGGGGACCTGACCGCGCGCGGCACCTCGGACGTGGGCACCGTCGGCACCACGCTGCGGGACGCCGGACCCGAGCTGCTGGTCTGCTCGGTGCAGGCGCTGTTCGTGATGGCCGCGGTGTTCGCGCTGGACCCGGTCCTGGGCGCGTGCGGGGTGCTCGGGCTGGCGCCGGTCTGGCTGGCGCTGCGCTGGTACCTGCGGCGGGCCAGGGACGGCTATCTCGCGGAGGGCGGGACGACGTCCGGGGTCGCGGAGATCGTGACGGCGACGGTGGCGGGCGCGCGCACCGTGGAGGCGTTCCGGCTCCAGGAGCAGCGGATCACGGCGGGCCGGCAGGCGCTGGAGGCCAACCGGAAGGCCCGCTTCTACACGCTGTACCTGCGGACCGTCTTCTTCCCGGCGGTCGAGGTGTCGTACTCGGTGCCGGTGGCCGGGGTGCTCCTGGTCGGCGGGCTGCTGCACGCCGGGGTCGGTGTGACGGTGTCGGCGGCGCTGTATCTGCGGCAGTTCACGGAGCCGCTGGACCAGATCCTGATGCGGGTGGAGCAACTTCAGGCCAGCGGCGCCTCGTTCGCCCGCGTGGAGGGGCTGGCGCAGGCTCCGCGGACGGGGCGGGACGGCGGGTCGGCGGTGCCCGCGGACGACCGGATCGACGTGCGCGGGGTGCGGTTCGCCTACGAGCGGGGCGGCGAGGTGCTGCGCGGGGTGGATCTCACGGTGCGGCCCGGGGAGCGGCTCGCGGTGGTCGGGCCGTCCGGTGCCGGCAAGACGACGCTGAGCAGGCTGCTGGCGGGCGTGGACGCGCCCGGGTCGGGCACGGTCACGGTGGGCGGGGTGCCGATCGCCGGGCTGGAGCCGGAGGTGCTGCGCCGCCAGGTCGTCCTGGTCACCCAGGAGCACCACGTCTTCCTCGGCACGGTCCGGGACAACCTGCTGATCGCCGAACCGGCCGCGAGCGACGCGGACCTGTGGTCGGCGCTGGCGGCGGTGGGCGCCGACGGGTGGGTGCGCGGCCTGCCCGGCGGCCTCGACGCGGTGCTGGGCGCGGGCGGCCGGGCCACGGACGGCTCGCAGGCGCAGCAGCTCGCCCTCGCCCGGGTGGTCCTGGCGGATCCGCACACGCTGATCCTGGACGAGGCGACGGCGCTGCTCGACCCGGCGACGGCCCGGCACGCCGAGCGCGCGCTGGCCGCCGTGCTGGCGGGCCGTACGGTCATCGCCATCGCGCACCGGCTGCACACCGCGCACGACGCCGACCGGGTGGCCGTCATGGAGGGCGGCCGGCTCACCGAACTCGGCACCCACGAGGAGCTGGTGGCGGCGGGCGGGGCGTACGCGGCGCTCTGGGCGACCTGGCACGGCGACCCGGCGACGTGAGATCCGGTCACGCGGCGAACGCTCCGCATACCGGACATGAACATCCGGTCAACGAACCATTTCCGGCCAAATTCCTGACGCGGTCCTGACAGATCGCGTTTTCTGGTGCCACTCTTCCCACGGCCGACCCACAGCAACCCCACAGAACCATCCCGTCGCTGCCGGGTCCGGCGCTGCACGCGTACGTGGTTCCGCGTTCCGCCTGTTCCGCAGTTCTGCCCGGACCGCCCACCCGCCGTCCGGATCTCCCCTGGCCGCGCGACCCGCGGCCACGCAGAAGGAGTCAGTGGTGAGAAGCAGTTCCTCTCGCAGACGCACCCCCCACCGCACCGCAGTAGTTGCCCTCGCGGGCGTCTCCGCCCTGATCGCCGCGGCCGTCCAGTCGGGCGCCGCCAGCGCCGCCCCGGCCGCGCCGCGGTCCGCCGGGATCAGCACCGCGCACGCCGCGGTCAAGCTCTCGCCCTCGCAGCGCGCCGAGCTGCTGCGGGACGCGAGCGCCGACCGGAGTGCCACCGCCAGGGCGATCGGCCTCGGCGCCAAGGAGAAGCTGGTCGTCAAGGACGTCGTCAAGGACGCCGACGGCACCGTCCACACCCGCTACGAGCGCACCTACGCGGGCCTCCCGGTCCTCGGCGGCGACCTGATCGTCGACACGGCCAAGTCGGGCGCCACCGAGCGCGTGATCAAGGCGAACAACGCCGCGCTCAAGGTCGCGGACCTGACCCCGGCGGTCAGCGCGGCGAGCGCCGAGAAGACGGCGGTCTCCCGCGCCAAGTCCCTCGGTTCGACCAAGTCGGCCGCCGACGGCGCCCGCAAGGTGATCTGGGCCGGCTCCGGCACCCCCGTCCTCGCCTACGAGACGGTCGTCGGCGGCTTCCAGGACGACGGCACCCCCAACCAGCTGCACGTCGTCACCGACGCCGCCACCGGCAAGAAGCTCTTCGAGTACCAGGGCATCGAGAACGTCACCGGCACCGGCAACACCCAGTACAGCGGCACGGTCTCGCTGTCGACGACCCAGTCGGGCTCGACGTACAACCTGACCGACGGCGACCGTGGCGGCCACAAGACGTACAACCTGAACCACGGCACGTCGGGCACCGGCACGCTGTTCTCCCAGTCGAGCAACACCTGGGGCAACGGCACCACGTCCAACGCCGCCACGGCGGGCGCCGACGCGCACTACGGGGCCGCCGAGACCTGGGACTTCTACAAGAACACCTTCGGCCGCAGCGGCATCAAGAACAACGGTGTCGGCGCCTACTCCCGCGTCCACTACGGCAACTCGTACGTGAACGCGTTCTGGGACGACGGCTGCTTCTGCATGACCTACGGCGACGGCTCCGGCAACGCGGACCCGCTGACCGCCCTGGACGTGGCCGGCCACGAGATGAGCCACGGCGTCACCTCCAACACCGCGGGCCTCAACTACTCCGGCGAGTCCGGTGGCCTGAACGAGGCCACCTCGGACATCTTCGGCACCGGCGTGGAGTTCTACGCCGCCAACTCCTCGGACGTCGGCGACTACCTCATCGGCGAGAAGATCGACATCAACGGCGACGGCACCCCGCTGCGCTACATGGACAAGCCGAGCAAGGACGGCGCGTCCAAGGACAGCTGGTACTCGGGGCTCGGCGGCCTGGACGTGCACTACTCGTCCGGCCCGGCGAACCACTTCTTCTACCTGCTGAGCGAGGGCAGCGGCGCCAAGGTGATCAACGGCGTCAGCTACAACTCGCCGACCGCCGACGGCCTTCCGGTCACCGGCATCGGCCGGGACAAGGCGCTGCAGATCTGGTACCGGGCGCTCACCACCAAGTTCACCTCGACCACCAACTACGCCGCCGCCCGCACCGGCACCCTCGCGGCGGCGGGTGAGCTGTACGGCACCACGAGCGCCGAGTACAAGGCGGTGCAGGACGCCTGGGCGGCCGTCGCGGTCGGCTCCCGCTCGGGCGGTGGCGGCGGGAGCGGCACGTCGTACGAGAGCACCACGGTGGTGTCGATCCCGGACAACGGGCCCGCGGTCACCTCGTCCATCGCGGTCTCCGGCCGTACCGGGAACGCGCCGTCCAACCTCCAGGTGACGCCGAACATCAGCCACACCTGGCGCGGCGACCTGGTGATCGACCTGGTCGGCCCGTCCGGGACTTCGTACCGCCTCAAGAACTTCAGCTCCTCGGACTCCGCGGACAACGTGACGGACACCTACACGGTGAACGCCTCCTCGGAATCGGCCAATGGGACCTGGAAGCTGAAGGTCCAGGACCAGGCCGCGCAGGACGTCGGCCAGATCAACAGCTGGAAACTGACCTTCCCGTAAACCGCAGGACACGGGCGTGAGCGACGGGCGCCGTCCGGGGGTTCGACCCCCGCCGGACGGCGCCCGTTTTACATGTTCGCAACGTTCACCCGACACCTGCTTTTCGGCCAACATCACTTCAGGGTCCTGACATGTACGCGACCTTGATGTCACTCTTCCCTCACCCGTCGCACAGCACAGCTCTTCACCACCCCACAGCCGGGCCCGGTAACCCCACACCGCGCCCGTACTCCCCACAGCCTGAAGGAGCTTGAGTGAGCCCCCTCTACGCGCGTCACAAGCGCACCACTCTGGCCATCGCCACCGCTGTCGCCGCCGGCGCGCTGCTGACCACGGGCCTGACCACCACCGCCTCGGCCGCCGCCAAGCAGCCGCCGGCCGCCGCCCCCACGCTGCTCTCCAACTCCGCCCGCACCGCCCTCATCCAGAAGGCGCAGGCGGACGTCACCGAGACCGCGCGGCAGATAGGCCTCGGCGCCAAGGAGAAGCTGGTCGTCAAGGACGTCGTCAAGGACGTCGACGGCACCGTCCACACCCGCTACGAGCGCACCTACGCGGGCCTCCCGGTCCTCGGCGGCGACCTGGTCGTGCACACCTCGGAGACCGGCAGGACCGAGGGCGTCACCAAGGCGACGAAGGCGGCCATCAAGGTGGCCTCCCTCAAGCCGCAGATCAGCACCGCCAAGGCGGAGAAGTCGGCGCTGAGCGCCGCCAAGACCCTCGGCTCGACCAAGTCGGCCGCCGACGGCGCCCGCAAGGTGATCTGGGCCGGGTCCGGCACCCCCGTCCTCGCCTACGAGACGGTCGTCGGCGGCTTCCAGGACGACGGCACCCCCAACCAGCTGCACGTCGTCACCGACGCCGCCAGCGGCAAGAAGCTCTTCGAGTACCAGGGCATCGAGAACGCCACCGGCACCGGCAAGAGCCTCTACTCCGGCACCGTCAGCCTCAGCACCAACCTGTCGGGCTCGACGTACCAGCTGTACGACACCACGCGCGGCGGCCACAAGACGTACAACCTGGCCCGTGGCACCTCCGGCACCGGCACGCTGTTCACCGACGCCGACAACACCTGGGGCACGGGCACGGCCTCCAGCTCCTCCACCGACCAGACGGCCGCAGTGGACGCGGCCTACGGCGCCCAGGAGACGTGGGACTTCTACAAGGCGACCTTCGGGCGCAGCGGCATCAAGAACAACGGCGTCGCGGCCTACTCGCGGGTCCACTACAGCAGCGGCTACGTCAACGCGTTCTGGGACGACAGCTGCTTCTGCATGACCTACGGCGACGGGTCCGGCAACACCCACCCGCTGACCGCCCTGGACGTGGCCGGCCACGAGATGAGCCACGGCGTCACCTCCAACACCGCGGGCCTCAACTACAGCGGTGAGTCCGGTGGCCTGAACGAGGCCACCTCGGACATCTTCGGCACCGGCGTCGAGTTCTACGCCGCCAACGCCTCCGACCCCGGTGACTACCTCATCGGCGAGAAGATCAACATCAACGGCGACGGCACCCCGCTGCGCTACATGGACAAGCCCAGCAAGGACGGCGGTTCGGCCGACAACTGGTCCTCGTCGGTGAAGAACCTGGACGTGCACTACTCGTCCGGTGTCGCCAACCACTTCTTCTACCTGCTGTCCGAGGGCAGCGGCGCGAAGACCATCAACGGGGTGTCCTACAACTCCCCCACCTACAACGGCTCCACGGTCACTGGTATCGGCCGGGCCAAGGCCCTGCAGATCTGGTACAAGGCGCTGACGACGTACTTCACGTCGACCACCAACTACAAGTCGGCGCGCACCGGCACCCTGTCGGCGGCGGCGGCCCTGTACGGCTCCGGCTCCACCGAGTACAACACGGTGGCCGCGGCCTGGTCGGCCGTGAACGTCACGTGACCTGACCACAGCGCGACGGGCGGACCCCGGGACGAAGCCGTCCCCGGGGTCCGCCCTACTCTCTCTCCCATGTCCTTCACGTACGAGGCGGTCGGCGCGACCCTCCAGGACCTCGCCGCCTGCCCGCCAGGCTTCCACCCGCTCCACGTGCGCACGCGCATAGGCGAGGGCGCGGAGGTCTTCCACAAGGCCGCCGAGGCGGTCCTCACCTGGGAACTCCACCGCGCCCTGGGCGTCGGCATCGAAGCCTCCGCCGACCGCGCGGCCACCGGCGTCGACGTCACCGTCAGCCTGGCCGGCCTGATCAAGGCGCCCTGCCGCATAGTGTGGACGGTCGAGGAGTCCCGCCGGGCCGGCTGGGCCTACGGCACCCTGCCCGGCCACCCCGAGTCCGGCGAGGAGGCCTTCCTGGTCACCCGCACCGGCGACGGCACGGTCTGGCTGACCGTCGCCGCCTTCAGCAGGCCCGCCAAGTGGTACGCCCGGGCGGGCGGCCCGGCCACCCGCGGCCTGCAGCAGGCCTACGCGCGCAGGTGCGGCAAGGTGCTGCGCGGTCTGTGCGCGGACGAGCCGGACGCCTTCTGACCGGGCGCCCGCGCACCGCGCACCGCCCGGCGGCCGGGCGGCGGAACGCTCCGCCCGGGCCGCCGGACCGCCCGCCTCACCGCATCAGCACCCCCGCGCCCTCCACCGCGCCCTGCGAGGGCGCGGTCACCAGCCCCAGTTCCGCGCCCGAGGCCAGCAGGCGGTGGGCGGGAAGGATGCGGACCGTGTAGCCGTAGGGGCCCGTGCGGTCCAGGGACAGCGGGCCCTCGTAGGTCCAGTGGCCCTCCAGGTCGGGGCCCCCGGTCGGCTTCAGCGGCACCGTCGTCGCGTCCGTGATGCGGTCCTCGGAGTCGACGCGGCCGGAGACCGCCTGCACCTCCACGTCGTCGGGCGTGAGGTCGCCGAGGCGGACGCGGACGCGCAGGGCGAGTGTGGTGCCGAGTTCGGCGGTGGCCGTGCTGACGGCCGCCTCGACGTGGTCCACGGACACCCCGTGCCAGGCCGCCCGCGCCCTGACCTTCCAGGCGGCCAGCCCGGCCGCCGCGTCCGGGGTCATGGACCGGTGCGCGTGCGCCGCCGGGGTGTACAGGCGCTCCACGTACTCCCGGACCATCCGGCCCGCCAGCACCTTGGGACCCAGCAGGGTCAGCGTCTGACGGACCATCTCGATCCAGCGGTCCGGGAGCCCGGAGCGGCCCCGCTCGTAGAAGCGCGGGGCCACCCGCTGTTCGAGGAGGTCGTACAGCGCCGCCGCCTCGATGTCGTCGCGGCGGTCGGGATCGGTGGCGGCGCCGTCCGCCGTCGGGATCGCCCAGCCGAAGTCCGGCTGGAACCACTCGTCCCACCAGCCGTCCAGCACCGACAGGTTGAGGCCGCCGTTCAGCGCCGACTTCATCCCGCTGGTCCCGCACGCCTCCAGCGGCCGCAGCGGGTTGTTCAGCCAGATGTCGCAGCCGGGCAGCAGCTTCTGCGCCATCGCCATGCCGTAGTCGGGCAGGAAGACGATCCGGTGCCGCACCCGCGGATCGTCGGCGAACCGGACCAGTTCCTGGACCAGCCGCTTGCCGCCGTCGTCCGCCGGGTGCGCCTTGCCGGCCACCACGACCTGGACCGGTCGCTCGGAGTGCAGCAGGAGGTCCATCAGCCGGTCGCGGTCGCGCAGCATGAGCGTGAGCCGCTTGTACGAGGGGACGCGCCGGGCGAAGCCGATGGTCAGGACGTCGGGGTCGAGGGCGTCGTCGATCCAGCCCAGTTCGGCCGTGCCGGCACCGCGCTGCCGCCAGGAGGCGCGCAGCCGGTCCCGGACCTCCAGGACCAGTTGCTCCCGCAGGTTGCGGCGCAGGTCCCAGATCTCCTGGTCGCCGACGTCGGCGACCGCGTCCCAGCGCTCGGTGCCGCCGACGGTCAGGGCCTCCTCGGTACGGCGGTCGCCGAGCTGCCGCGCCCCCAGCCGGACCACCTCGGGCGCCACCCAGGTCGGGGCGTGCACGCCGTTGGTCACGGAGGTGATCGGCACCTCGTCGGCGTCGAAGCCCGGCCACAGTCCGGCGAACATCTCCCGGCTGACGTTGCCGTGCAGCAGCGACACCCCGTTGGCGCGCTGGGCGAGCCGCAGGCCCATCACGGCCATGTTGAAGAGGTTGGGCTCGCCGCCGGGGTAGGTCTCCATCCCGAGGCGCAGGATGTGCTCCACGCCGATGCCGGGGAGTTCGGCGTCGGGGCCGAAGTGATGGGCGACCAGCTCCCGGTCGAAGCGGTCGATGCCGGCCGGGACCGGGGTGTGGGTGGTGAAGACGGTGCCGGCGCGCACCGCCTCCAGCGCGGAGTCGAAGTCCAGCCCCCCGGCGCACAGCTCGGCGATCCGCTCCAGACCGAGGAACCCGGCGTGCCCCTCGTTGGTGTGGAAGACCTCGGGCTCCGGGTGGCCGGTCAGCCGGCAGTACGTCCGGACGGCGCGCACACCTCCTATGCCGAGCAGCATCTCCTGGAGCAGCCGGTGCTCGCTGCCGCCGCCGTAGAGCCGGTCGGTGACCCCGCGTTCGCCGAAGTCGTTGTCCTCGACGTCGGAGTCCAGCATCAGCAGCGGGACCCGGCCGACCTGGGCCAGCCAGATCCGGGCCCGCAGCACCCGGCCGCCGGGCAGCGCCAGCGAGACGTGCGCCGGGGTGCCGTCGGCCTCCTTCAGCGGCACCACCGGGAGTTCGTTCGGGTCCAGGACGGGATAGTGCTCCTGCTGCCAGCCGTCCCGGGACAGGGTCTGCCGGAAGTAGCCGTGCCGGTAGAGCAGGCCGACGCCGATCAGCGGTACGCCCAGGTCGCTGGCCGACTTGAGGTGGTCGCCCGCCAGGATGCCGAGGCCGCCGGAGTACTGCGGCAGGGCGGCGGTGATGCCGAACTCGGGCGAGAAGTAGGCGACGGCCGCCGGCAGCTCGGCGGCCTGCGGCCGGGACTGGTACCAGCGGTCGCCGGTCACGTAGTCGTTGAGGTCGTCCGCGACCGCCGTCAGCCGGCGCAGGAACCGGCGGTCGCCGGCCAGCTCGGCGAGCCGCGCGGGCGGCACGCTGCCGAGCAGCCGCACCGGATCGCCCTCCGAGGCGGCCCAGCGCTCGGGGTCGACGGACTGGAAGAGGTCACGTGTCTCGGTATGCCAGGACCAGCGCAGATTTCGCGCCAGGTCGCTGAGCGGACGGAGGGGTTCGGGGAGAACGGGACGGACGGTGAACCGACGGATCGCCTTCACATTCCACTCCACGCGTTCGTGGTGAGAGCCGTACGGCGGTGTGCGGCTCGGCGTCCTTCAGACGGTACCGGTGTCGGGGCGGCCGTTGTCGGAGCTCGGCCACCGCGGCCCCGGCTCGGTCCCCCGGCGGGGGGCCGGGAGGCGCCACGCCTCCTTGTGGGACCCGGCGCCGCACGAGACCCTGCCCTCCTGAGCCGAGGAGGGGGAACGCGCCGTCATGCCGAGGAGGATCGACCGGCGTTCGCGTCCGGTGGGGGACTGGCCGCGGTCGTCACGGCCGTGCTGCTGTCGTCGGCCGCCCCGCCCGCGCACGCCGTACCGGAAGGGACCGTACCGGGCGCCGGGCGGCCCGGCTCGGTCGCCGGGAGCTATCTGGTGACCCTGAGAGAGGGGATCAAGGGGGCGTCGGCGTCCGGCAGGGGCATCGCCGGCCGCTACGGGGCGACAATCAGCCATACTTACGACAGTGTCCTGAACGGATACGCCGTCCTGGCAAGCGCTGCACAGGCCCGGCGGCTCGCCGCGGACCCGCGCGTCGCCTCCGTCGTCCAGGACAGCCGGGTGCGGCCGGCGCGCACGCAGCCGGACCCGCCGTCCTGGGGGCTGGACCGCGTCGACCAGGCGGGGCTGCCGCTCGACAGGTCCTACCGCCGGCCGGCGTCGGGCGGGGCGGGCGTCACCGTCTACGTGATCGACACCGGCGTCCGGATCGGCAGCCGCGACTTCGGCGGCCGGGCGCGCTACGGCTGGGACTTCATCGACGGAGACGGCTCCGCCGGTGACGGCAACGGCCACGGCACCCATGTCGCCGGCATAATCGCCGGAACACGGTACGGCGTCGCCAAGAAGGCCAGGGTGGTCTCGGTACGGGTGCTGGACGACACGGGCGCAGGCACCACCGCGCAGGTCATCGCCGGTATCGACTGGGTCACCGCGCACGCCCGCAGACCGGCGGTCGCCAACCTCAGCCTGGGCGGCGCGCACAACGCCCCACTCGACGCCGCGGTGCGGAACTCGATCAGGTCCGGGGTGACGTACACGGTCGCCGCCGGCAACAACGCGCGGCCGGCGGCGGGTTACTCTCCGGCCGACGTGCCGCAGGCCCTCACCGTCGGCGCCACCGACCGCACCGACACCCGCGCGGCCTTCTCCGACTACGGCCCGGCCGTCGACCTGTTCGCCCCGGGCGTGGCCATCGTCTCGGACTCGAACCGGAGCGACACCGCGACGGCGACCGACTCGGGCACGTCGATGGCGGCACCGCACGTGGCGGGCGCCGCCGCGCTCTATCTCGCCGCCCGTCCGAGGGCGGCCCCGGCCCAGGTCGCCGCCGCCCTGATTGCGGGGGCGGCGAGCGGGAAGGTGTCCGATGTGGGGCCAGGATCCCCGAACCGGCTCCTGCGAGTGCCGGAACCGTAAAGCGTTTTCCGCGTGCGAACACGCCACCGGCCCCGTTCGTACGCAACGGGGCCGGTCTTGTGCGTAGACATACGGCCGAGTAGTCAACAAAGTGCCGGATTGCCCACCCGAACTCCGTGGGAAGGCTCCTCCGGTACACCCCATGGACACAGCGCTGACACCCCGCACAGGTAGACCCTCAACTACACCCTCGGATACAGCCGCAGGACCCGTCCCGTCACCATGCCACCCGCCCACACCCTCGTTGCCGCGGACAGGAGCGGTCATGCCCGCCACGCACCAGTCGTCAGCACCTCCGACCCAGCGCACGTCATCCCGTGCCGCACCGCCCCAACCGCCCGCGGACGAGGCCACCGCCGTCGGCCGCATCCCCGTCCTCGACGTCCGTCCCCTGGTCCAGCAGGGCCGCCGGCCCGCCAAAGCGGTCCCCGGGGAGTCGTTCGAGGTCACCGCCACCGTCTTCCGTGAGGGTCACGACGCCGTCGCCGCCAACGTGGTCCTCAGGGATCCCAAGGGCCGCCGCGGTCCGTGGACCCCGATGCGGGAGCTGGCCCCCGGCACCGACCGCTGGGGGGCCACCGTCACCGTCGACGGGAAACCGGGACGCTGGACCTACCAGGTCGAGGCCTGGGGAGATCCGGTCACCACCTGGCGCCAGCACGCCCGGATCAAGATCCCGGCGGGCATCGACACCGACCTGGTCCTGGAGGAGGGCGCCCGGCTCTACGAACGGGCCGCCGCCGGGGTGCCGAAGAACAAGAAACGGGACGTCCTGCTGGCCGCCGCGGAGGTCCTGCGCGACGAGGACAGCCCGGCTCCCCGGCGCCTCGCCGCCGCGCTCGGCCCCGAGGTCGACAAGGTCCTGGCGCGGTATCCGTTGCGGGAGTTGGTGACCTGTTCGGAGCCGTTGCCGTTGCTGGTCGAGCGGGAGCGGGCGCTGTACGGGTCGTGGTACGAGTTCTTCCCGCGGTCGGAGGGCACGCCCGAGCGTCCGCACGGCACGTTCCGTACGGCGGCCCGCCGGCTGCCGGCGATCGCGGAGATGGGCTTCGACGTCGTCTACCTCCCGCCGATCCATCCCATCGGCACCACCTTCCGCAAGGGCCGCAACAACACCCTGGGCGCAGGTCCCGGGGACGTCGGGGTGCCGTGGGCGATCGGCTCGCCCGAGGGCGGCCACGACGCCGTCCACCCGGATCTGGGCACTGTGGAGGACTTCCGCTGGTTCGTCGCCGAGGCCGCCCGGCACGGCCTGGAGATCGCCCTGGACTTCGCCCTGCAGTGCTCCCCGGA